>CAYTUH010000161.1:0-403 GCA_964441165.1 uncultured Syntrophaceae bacterium | reverse complement strand
TAGGCGATGGGACCAAAAAGGGGAGATTCAAGGGTACCGATGAGGCCCCATTCTTCGCCACCGAGAGTAAAGTATCCGTGATCGCTGTCATCGTTATAGTAGAGGCACGATTCAGCCGGATTCCAGTATCCGCTCATGGCAAGTGCCGTTTCGGAGAGAACCCCGATTCCTCTCTCTTCCAGCTCCCATGAACCGTCGTCCGTTCCGTCATAGATACCTGTCACGGAACCTTGTCCCGAGCCAATGCTTGTTTCGGTGAGGAAGGTGAAATCCGATGTACCGGTGATGGAACTTCCATCGGTGGTGCCCGACGATTTGCTGAGCCAGTACCCCTGCGCTGTTTCGTACTCGTCACTGAGACCGCCGCCGGAGACGGTATCCCAGTATGTATCGTAGGTTCCTT
>CAYTUH010000160.1:271-6282 GCA_964441165.1 uncultured Syntrophaceae bacterium | reverse complement strand
ACGATATCGGTTATCTTTCAGGTCGGGTGGTTTAAGGTGTCTAACGGCGGCCGAATTTTCAGGATGGCTCCTATTCACCATCACTTTGAACTGAAAGGATGGCCGGAACCTAAAGTAATTGTGCGCTTCTGGATTATTTCCATTATCCTCGCTCTCGTTGCAATAAGTACGCTGAAGTTGAGGTAATGAAATGTCCATGGAACTGGCGGATAAAACATTTCTGGTCGTCGGTCTGGGAAAAACGGGAAAGTCGACGGTGGAGTTTCTTGTGCGCCGGGGCGCGCGTGTCGTCGTTTCAGACGCCCGACCGGAAAGAGAATTGGGTGATGATCTGACGCTCCTCACCCGGGGCGCGCCGGTTGAGATGCATCTGGGAGGCCATGATCCTTCCATTGTCGCCGGTGTCGACGGAATCATTCCCTCGCCGGGGGTCCCCCCCCGGAACATGCTGCTGATTGAGGGATTGAAACGCAACATACCGGTGTTGAGCGAGATTGAACTGGCGAGCCGGTTTATTCGGAAACCGATCATCGCCGTGACCGGGACAAACGGTAAGACGACAACTACGGAGCTTTTGGGGCGTATTTTCACTCACTGCGGCAAAAAGGTCTTTGTGGGAGGAAACCTCGGTACGCCGTTCATCACGGCCGTCGATGCAGTCGAAGCCTTTGATCTTCATGTTATCGAGGTGAGCAGCTTCCAGTTGCAGTGGGTACATACCTTCCATCCGACGGTGGCGGTGCTTTTGAATGTAAGCGTCGATCATGTAGATTATCACGGCTCCTTCGAGGAGTATCGTGCAGTGAAGGAGCGAATATTCGGTCATCAGGGCCGGGGCGACCTGGCAATCCTCAATGCGGAGGAGCAACGGTCCGCTCTTCTTGCCCGGGAGATAGAGGCCGGAGTGGCCCTTTTCAGTTCAGCCCGGAAGGTCGATGATGGAATGTATGTTGAAGGGAACGAACTGATATTGACAGGGGCGGAAGGTCTGAAGGAGGTATATCCGGTCAGCGAAATTGGACTGAAGGGAACGCACAATCTTGAAAATGTGATGGCGGCGGTAATGGCGGCCAGGTGGTGCGGATGCCCGGCCGCGCCGGTGATGGAAGCGGTGAAGGACTTTCACGGCATCCCGCACCGGATTGAATATGTCGGCGGGAGAGGCGGCATCGAATATTACAACGATTCAAAGGGAACGAATGCCGGTGCCGTCCTTCGGGCGCTGGAGGCCTTTGAAGGTCCCATCGTGCTCCTCATGGGAGGACGGGATAAAGGTGGACAATTCAGCGACCTCAGGGAAGCGGTGCAGGAAAAGGTGAAGCGTCTGATTCTTTTCGGCGAGGCGCGGGAGGCAATCGCGGCGGAGATCGGCGATGCCGTGAAGACACTGCAGGTGGAGCGAATGAGCGATGCAGTGGCAAAGGCGTCGGAGGAGGCCTCGAAAGGTGATGTGGTACTTCTGTCGCCCGGTTGTGCAAGTTTTGACGAATTCAAGGATTATAAAGAGCGGGGAGAGGTTTTCAGACAGGTGGTGCGCACAATCACAGGGAGCGAAAATCGTGGTTAAGGTAAATCAACCGAAGGGCATGGGCACGGCGGAGCGGAAAAATCCCGACAATATACTGCTGATCGTGACGCTCCTCCTCTTGATCGGGGGAACGGTCATGATTTACAGTACCAGCTCGATCATTGCCCAGGAACGGTTTGGTGACGGCAATTATTTTCTGAAAAAACAGCTCTTTTTCGTCCTGACCGGCCTTGTCGCCATGTGGATATTCCTGAAGGTTCCCTATCACCGCATGAACAGAAACGTCGTTGCATACGGAGGAATCGCCCTTTCTCTGGTGTTGCTTCTGCTGCTCTTTGTGCCGGGACTCGGCATGACGGTGAAAGGTGCCACCCGGTGGCTCAGGCTTCCCGGTTTTTCCTTTCAGGTCTCCGAGTTTGTCAAGATCGCCCTTGTGATATTCCTGGCGCATTATCTGTCCAAAAAGATAACAGTATCCCGGGAGTTCCTGCGTCTCTTCGCGGTGCCCCTGGGGGTTACCATCCTCATAGTGGCGCTGGTATTGAAACAGCCTGATTTCGGCACCGCCGTTATCATGATGTCCGTATTGATGGCCATGCTTTACGTGGTGGGCGGAAGAATCGTCTATCTTGCCGGTTTTGTGGCGGCGTCTATTCCCGTGGCCATATTTCTGGTCATACATGAGCAGTACCGAATGCAGCGGATCATGACCTTTCTGAACCCCTGGGACGATCCGCAGGGTGCCGGTTTCCATATCATTCAATCCTTTCTGTCATTCGGTTCGGGCGGCGTCTGCGGGGTCGGTCTCGGCGACAGCATGCAGAAACTCTTCTATCTCCCCGAGCCACACACCGATTTCATTTTTTCCATGATCGGCGAGGAGTTGGGCTTTGTGGGCGTCAGCATCGTGATTCTCCTCTTTGTTCTTTTTATCGTACGGGGGCTGACAATCGCCTTTCAGTCGGGAGATCTCTTCGGGACGCTTCTGGCGGCGGGCCTGACGACGGTCATCGGACTGGAAGCCTGCATCAACATGGCGGCCGTGATGGGGCTGATACCGACAAAAGGACTGGTCCTTCCCTTCCTGAGTTACGGCGGGACATCGCTTATCATGTGCATGATTCTGGTGGGGATTCTTCTGAATATTTCTTCCTACGGTCAGGCAGAGAAAAAGCAGGTGCGGGTGGAAACGAAATCATGAACGAGAGCGCCGGGACAATACGCGTCATTATCGCGGGAGGAGGAACGGGAGGACATATCTTTCCGGCCGTCGCCATCGCCGAGGAGTTCATGAAACGAAACGACGGGAACGAGGTGCTCTTTATCGGAACCAACCGGGGACTTGAAGCACGGGTAGTCCCCCAGGCGGGATTCCGGCTGACCATGATCGACGTGGAGGGCATCAAGGGACGGGGTCTGCTGAACTCGGTGCGGGGTCTTCTAAAGATTCCCGGAAGCATCGTTCAGTCATGGTCCCTTATCCGCTCCTTCAGACCCGATATCGTGATCGGTGTGGGTGGATATGCCTCGGGGCCCGCGGTCTTCACCGGCCGGGTCATGGGAATCAAAACAATTATCGCGGAGCAGAATGCCGTTCCGGGGATGACCAACCGGATACTTGCCCGGTTCAGCGACCGGCAGTTCGTTTCGTTTCAGGAGACGGAGCGGTGGTTTCCTGGAGGCCGTGTCATCCTGTCGGGCAATCCGGTCCGTGCCGTCTTTGCTGAGGAGATGACGGCGGTTCAGGGTGACGACGATGGGTTCACGATGCTCATCTTCGGCGGAAGCCAGGGAGCGAGGAGCATCAACGGTGCAGTAAGGGCCTTCATCGATACCGCCGGCGACTGGAAGAAGGAGATCCATATCATCCATCAGACAGGACAGAACGATTTTCAGGACATGTCCGAATTTTACAAAATGCGCGGCATTCATGCGGAAGTATATACGTTCATTACGGATATGGCCGATGCGTACCGGCGTGCAGACCTGCTTCTCTGCCGTTCCGGGGCCACATCGATTGCAGAGATAACGGTTATTGGAAAAGCATCTATTCTGGTTCCCTATCCCCATGCCGTAGGGGACCACCAGACATTAAACGCGAAGATCCTTGTCGATGCCGGAGCCGCGATCATGATTCCCGAGGGGGAGCTTGACGGACCCGGTCTGGCTGAGGTCGTCGAGAGCCTCTACCGCGATCCCGATAGGAGAGCCGGGATGGAGCGGAAGGCCCGAAGGCTGGGAAACAGGCATGCCGCTTCGGTGATTGTTGATGAGTGTATGAATTTGGTGGCGTAGGAACTGGTATGAGTGAATTCAAGGAAAAAAGAGATTTTATGCGAAGAAAGGTAAAACATATTCATTTTGTGGGTATCGGCGGTATCGGCATGAGCGGCATCGCCGAGGTCCTCCTGACCCTCGGGTACCAGGTGAGCGGGTCCGATATTTCGGAATCCGACATGACGGTCCGACTGGCATCGCTTGGTGCTGCGGTCTATAAGGGTCACGGTGTTTCAAACCTCAATCGGGCCGATGTCGTGGTCGTGTCATCGGCAATCGATCATGATAACCCTGAAGTTGCGGAAGCCCACCGGCGGGGCGTTCCGGTGATACCCCGTGCGGAAATGCTTGCGGAACTCCTCAAGATGAAATTTTCAATTGCCGTCTCGGGCTGTCATGGAAAGACGACCACCACATCGATGATTGCCGCGATCCTCGCTTCGGGCGGTCTTGACCCGACGGTCGTGGTGGGGGGGAAGCTTGCGAGCGTCGGCCGTAATGCGCAGCTGGGGAGCGGTGAAGTGATTGTTGCCGAGGCCGATGAGAGCGACGGTTCATTCCTCAAACTGGCCCCTTCCATTGCGGTGATTACCAACATCGACCGGGAGCATATGGATTATTATCATGATATCGAGGATATCAAATCATCCTTTCTCCAATTCGCCAATTCCGTTCCCTTCTACGGGACCACGATCATCTGCAGTGATGACGGGCATGTACAGGATATCATGCCCCTCATCAAACGGAAAATAGTCAGTTACGGTTTGTCGGAGGGCGCCGAATACCGGGCGACGGATATCACCTTTCAGGGAATGAATTCACGGTTCTCCCTCCATCATGGGGGGCACCGCCTGGGTGAAATTACCCTTCGGGCGCCGGGGCGCTTCAATGTCTGCAACGCCACCGCTGCAGTCGCCGTGGCGAGGGAACTGGACATGGATTTCCAGGCGATCCAGAAGGGGATCGAGAGTTTTCAAGGGGTGCAGCGCCGTCTGGAAGTGAAGGGACTGGTCAATGGAATCACCGTGGTAGACGATTACGGACACCACCCCACGGAAATACGGGAAACCCTTGCTGCAGCGCGTTCAGTCTGGAATTCAAGGGTGATTGTCGTATTCCAGCCCCATCGGTATACCCGGACGAAGGCGCTTTTCGATGACTTCCTGGTATCCTTCAATAATGCCGATGAGGTCATTATTACGGATATCTATGCCGCAAGTGAAAGGGAGATCGAGGGCGTCCATTCTCGATTCCTCTGTGAACGAATGCGGGAGTGCGGTCATGGCGGTGTGAAATACATGGCGGAATTCGAGGATATCGTACGTTACCTGCAGGAGAGTCTTCATCCCGGCGACGTGGTAATGACGCTTGGGGCGGGAAATGTGTGGAAGATCGGTGAACAGTTTCTGGGAAGGTAGCGGTTTTGCTAATGATTGACCCGATATGCAGAAAGGAATTACAAGGTCTTGCATCACGGCCGGTCCTTTTTGACGAGCCCATGGCCCGTCACGCTTCCATGGGTGTGGGAGGTGTTGTCGACGGGCTTGTGTGTCCGGCGGACCGGGAAGAACTGAAAGGAATCGTCGTCTTTCTCAGGGAGCGGGGGATTGTCTTTCTTCCCGTGGGTAACTGTTCCAATCTCATTGTCAGGGACGGCGGATTTCGCGGTGTGCTGCTTTCCCTGGAAGGCATGCACCGATGCGGGATGGCCGAAGAATCGACCGACGGAGCGATTATGCGGGTCGAAGCGGGCGTGCTGCTTTCTCGAGCCGTCGAGTTTGCCGCAGGGGAAGGATTGGCGGGACTCGAATTCTGCGCGGGTATTCCCGGCAGCATCGGCGGCGGTATAAAGATGAACGCCGGTGCATGGGGAAAAGAGTTGAAAGACGTGGTGTCTTCCATAGCGGTTTTGAATGGCCGCGGCCGCGAACGATCGATGACCCGTGACGAGCTCGCCTTTGAATACCGGAATCTGCCACTGCAGGAGGGAAGTATCATCCTCGGAGCGGACATCCGCCTGCAGAGAGACCTGCCTCGGGAGATACAGGCACGCGTCAGGGAATACCTGGGCAGGCGCAGGGACAGACACCCCCTTGAATACCGGAGTGCGGGTTCGATCTTCAAGAATCCTCGGGGGAATCCGGCGGGGAGGCTCATCGAAGCCGCCGGACTCAAGGGGGACATGATCGGTGGTGCGAAGATATCG
>CAYTUH010000160.1:0-261 GCA_964441165.1 uncultured Syntrophaceae bacterium | reverse complement strand
AACTTTATCGTGAATATGGGGGATGCCTGCGCACGTGACGTGACGGATTTAATCGAAAGGGTTCAACGGCGCATTTACGAAGAGCAGGGCGTAGTGCTTCAACCGGAGGTGAAGATCATCGGTGATGAAGGTTTTTAGACGGACCATTAAGAGAACAGTCGAAACAAGGACCTATCGCTTCAAACGACGGTCGGGAAAGATTTTTCATGAAATCATGAAAACGCTGACCGTAATCTGTCTCTGCGGAGGTCTGGCCCTTCT
>CAYTUH010000159.1:803-6321 GCA_964441165.1 uncultured Syntrophaceae bacterium | reverse complement strand
CGGCGCCATCGGCGCGGCCATCGCCGGCGGTGTCTTCATCGGGATACTGGGGTAGGGAAGCAACGGATTGTGTATACTCATGGAGGCCCCCACAGAAAAATCCGCGACAGATGTTGCGTGAAGATCGTGAACCACGCCAGTATACGACAATAGGAACTTTCGGACGAATCGAAAGAAAGGTGAAGCTGTGGCCGAGACCGATGACATTCACTGGGTAAAGACACATTGCGCACGCATGGATCACGGCGGCTGCGCCCTCATCGTGGGTGTGCGTGACAACAGGATCGTGAGCGTCAAGGGTGATCCCGACGGTTTCTTGAACCGGGGTTATGTCTGTGCCAAGGGGATCGCGTCACCCCACAAGTTGAACCATCAGGATCGTCTTACCCATCCCCTCAAGCGGGCGGGGAATCGGGGTGAGGGCAAATGGATGCCCCTCTCCTGGGATGATGCACTTGATGAGATCGCCGAGGCCTTGAATTGCCTCAAGAGAGAATACGGACCACGAAGTGTCGCCTTCGGCGTCGGCATGCCGAAAGGTCTCGAGCATTTCCTCTTGATCCGCCTCGCCAATATTTTCGGATCCCCCAACGTGATCGCCTCTCAGGATGTATGCCACGCTCCCCGGGAAATCACGGGTCTTCATACATGCGGATTTTATCCCGTCGTCGATTTGCATCACAAAAGCAGTCTGGTGATACTCTGGGGGAGCAATATCACCGCCACGAATGAGGAAGGAGAAATATGCAGTCTCCTGAAGGATCAGATCAGGAAGGGAACCGATTTGATTGTCGTGGATCCCAGGAAAACGGACATGGCGGAAAGGGCGAATCTGTGGCTGCAGCTGAAGCCCGGCACCGACAGCCTCCTTGCCCTGGCGTTCCTTCACGTGATCATCAAGGAATCACTCTTCGATAGAGCCTTTGTCGAACAGTGGACCTTCGGATTCGAGGAACTGGCCGCCCATGTAGAAGACTATTCCCCTGAAAAGGTTGCAGACAGGACATGGGTCCCCCCCGATATGATCCGCAAGGCGGCCCGGATGTATGCGGCGGCCACCCCGGCCGCCCTCCAGTGGGGAAACCCTATCGAGCATACGGTGAACGCCTTTCACTCGGCCCGTGCCCTGATATCCCTTATGGCGATCTGCGGTAATCTTGACATCCCCGGCGGCAACGTGCATGCGCGAGACCCGAAAATCATGGGTCTGGGACAGTTTGTCCGTGCCGATCTCATACCGGAGAAGCGAAAAGAGATGGTTAGTGCCTTCCATAAGGTGATTCCCAGGTTGATGACCATTCCGCCTGCCTACTTCAGAAAGGCCGTGCTCGAGGAGATTCCCTATCCGATAAAGGGATTTTACGGTATGTGTTCAAACCCGCTGCTGTCCTATGCAGACAGCGGGAAGACATATGAAACATTCAAGGCACTCGATTTTGTCGCCATGGCCGACATTCATATGACGCCTTCCACGGCCATGGCGGATATCGTGCTGCCTGCGGCAACCCATTTCGAATTCGACGATATAGGGCATTATGGCCTGGGACACGGCTATATCCTCGCCAGACCGGGGGTCGTCGATCCGCCGGAGGAATGCTGGCCCGATATGAAGATCCTGAATGAACTGGGCAAACGGATCTCGCCGGCCGAATACTGGCATGACGACTATCGTGATTTTTTGGAGGACGTGCTTGAACCGGGCGGTCTTACCTACGAAGCATTCGTCGAGAAGGGATATTTGAGGGGGCCTGATCGCTTCAGGCGATATGAAGAAAAGGGCTTCCGGACGCCCACGGGAAAGGTGGAACTCATGTTGAGTACCGCCGAAAAATTCAATCTGCCGGCCTTTCCCGAATATGTCGGTGACGAGCGTGACGGCGAAGATGAATTTCCCCTTGTATTGACCAGTGCGAAGAGCAGCTATTATCTGCATTCCTCCTACCGCTGGCTCGAGGATCTGCGCGCGGCAAAGCCCCATGCCGAAATCGAAATTCACCCCGACACCGCCGAACAGTGCGGCGTATCGGAGGGGGACGAGGTGATACTTGAAACAAGGTATGGTGCCATCCGTCAGAAGGCACGCCTGACCGATGCCGTTCATCCCCGGGTCGTGAGCGCATCACACGGATGGTGGTATCCCGAAGGAGATCCGAAAGAACAGTTTGGATGGAAACGGTCAAATCTGAATATGCTCACATCGGTGGAAACCCTGGGCCGGGAATTCGGCACACCCAATCTGAAGGGCCTTCGATGCCGCATCGCGAAGGGGTAAGTGTGCAGTCCGATCATCCTTCATGAACATATTAATCATATTACTTTTTTCTCGACCTTACCTGAAAAATAAGATAGCATTTTGCATTATTGATAAAGGAGCATGAAACATGATCATTCGTCATTTCACCGATGTCGAGGCGGAGCAGATAGCCGATGGTTTTCAGAAGCGGGTGGTAATCGGGGAGAAGGAGGGCGCCCCGAATTTTATTATGCGCGTCTTCGATGTGGCGCCGGGATTTTCCAGTCCGTTCCACGATCATTTCTGGGAACATGAAATTTTCGTCGTCAGCGGCGAGGGATATATACGGAATGACAAGGAGGAGGAAACCCCGATACAGGCGGGTGATACCATCTTTGTGCCCCCCTATGAAAAGCATTGTATGGTAAATAAGAGTGCGGACGTGTTTCGTGTCATCTGACTTAGCAAGGTAGGCGCTGAATAGCCGACCTTCGCGAATCAGCGCGTTACCGTCATTGCAATATCGGAGGGAATGCCATGTCTCGAAAGATACTTATTCCAACCGATGGTTCCGAATACAGCCGGACCGCCCTTGAATTCGGCATATACTGTGCCGGTGTGCTGAAGGCCCGTATCGAAGGCCTCTATATTATCGACATCAAGGTGGTACAGGGGCCCCTGTTCGATGATATTTCCGGCTTTATGGGTGTGTCGGCCTGCCAGGATTTCGTCCCCATGATCGAAAAGGGACTGAATGAAAAAGCCGACGAGATCCTGACACGATTCCGGGAACGATGCGTCGAAGCGAAGGTCCCGGTGGAAGTCAAGAAAGCCACCGGCCTTGTGGATGAAACGATTATTGAGGAAGGCGAAGGGGCCGACTGGATCATCCTTGCCCAGCGGGGAGAGCACTATCCTCTTGTGCGGGGCGGTCTCATGGGGTCGACCTCTGAATCGGTGGTGCGCAAGTCGGGCAAACCGGTCATGATCACGCCCCTGGAGTACAGGCCGATCAGGCAGGTGGGCATCGCCTTTGACGGAAGTGATCCCTCGCGAAGGGCCCTCGATGTGGCCGCCGAATTATGCCTCACGACAGGGTGGCCCCTGTCGGCCATATTTGTTACCGATGATCCTGCAGTTGTCAAGACGCTCAGCGATACCGTTGAAGAGGCCGTCGGACCTCACGGTATTGCATGCACCCTTGCCGCACGACAGGGAAAAGAAGAACAGGAAATCGTCAATTTTACCGGTGAGAGCACCGTCGATCTGCTGGTCATGGGTGCCTACGGCCGGAGCCGGGTGAGAGAGTTGATCCTGGGGAGTACCACGTCATATGTGATCCGCAAGACGTCCGTTCCCGTGCTACTCATCCGATAAGAGAAAATCCGCCATTGTTTCCTTCAGGTGTGCAATCAGGCTGTGCCGTGTCAGGTCATACTGAATGGGTGTGATGGATATCATGCCTTTCCTGAGGGCTATGGCATCGGAGCTCATGTCCTCGTCCTCCGAGAGGAGGGTCTCTCCCGCCAGCCAGTAATAGATATGCTCTCTCGGGTCGTTCCGTTTTTCGAATGCTTCGACGAGGCGTGCAGACCCCTGCTTCGTCACGACAACCCCCTTGATTTCCGATTCGGCGAGTGCCGGGATGTTCACATTCAGCGTCAGGTTTCTGAGGTCCTTTGCCTGACCGATAAAGGAGACCAGCCTTCGCGCAAAGCGGGCGGCGACTGAGAAATCGGCATCGTCACGGTGGCTGTCGAGGGAAACGGCAATGGAGGGTACTCCCAGAATCGTGCCTTCCGTGGCTGCCGAGACCGTTCCGGAATAGATGACGTTGATACCCACATTTGCCCCGCGGTTGATCCCCGAGACCACCAGGTCGACCGGTTTCGTCGAGAGTTCCTTGATCCCGAGTTTCACACAGTCCGCCGGCGTGCCCGCCACGGCGTAGCCGAAATAGACGCCGTTGCGCCGGGCCCGTCTCACCATGAGGGGGCGGGCAAGGGTGATTGCATGACCGACGGCACTCTGTTCCGCTTCCGGCGCCACGATCAGGCAGTCCGCCTCCCGGGAGAGCTCCCGGTGGAGGGCGCGCAACCCCTCGGCATAAATACCGTCGTCATTTGTCAGCAGCACATGCATGATCCTCTGTCCCCTCAGTGAATCTGAATAATCGTATTGTCCCGCACCATGAGAATCGAAAGTGATTTTTCCGCATCGCCCGTTGGCGAAAAAGACGTTTTCCCCGTAATTCCCGGGTAATTCCGAATCAGGAGCAGTTCATCGCGCAACTCCTTTCTCGATTCTATATGAGAGTGTTCAATCACGTCCACCATAATGCGGGTAGCATCATAGGCGAGCGCTTCGAGGCTGGCCGGTTCACGACCGAAGGCCGCGTAGAATTTGTCGATAAAATCTTGTACATCATGCCTGACGCTGTTGAGAAAGAATCCGTCCGCAAAAATTGCCCCATCGAGATAGGTCTCCTCCTCGGAAAGCAGGTCCGGATTGTTCCAGGCGCTTGTGCCCAGCAGTTGCACGGTGGTCACGTCATAAAAGGCGAGTTGCGGGGCGATCATGGCCACCCGGGAGTAGGAATCGGGGATGAAGAGCGCGTCAAAATCGACAATCGGCATCGGTTCTTCCGAAGGGGAGACCGTTTTCTCAAGGATGTTCAATCCTGTCAGCATCTTGATTTCCATACCGAAATCGGTCTGATCGGTGTTGTAGGATTCGACACCCCGTATTTCTCCACCGCGCCCCCGTACTTCATCCCAGAAGAGATGCATCATGTCGGATCCGTACCTGTCCCGGGGGTGGAGAATGGCAAAGCTTTCCATGCCGAGATTATCGAAGGAATAGTCGACCAGCGTCTTGATCTGCATCGCCGCATTCAGAGATGTCCGAAAGACATAATCGCCCGTCTCCGTGATATTTTCCATCTGGGACAGGGTCAGTATGGGGACACCCCGTTCCTGAGCCGTCCGGGCGGCTTCGAGGGAGGTGGCACTCCCCATGGGACCGATGATTCCGATGACCCCGTCAACCTGCGTCAGTTTCATCACTCCGTCCCGTGCCGCCGCGGCGGAACTCTTTGAATCTTCTATGATCAGCGTGACAGCACTTTCCTGTGACGCCTCGAATACTCCCGCCGCAAGAATTACCGCATCAAGCACACGGTTTCCGAATGGTGCGTACCGGCCCGTCAGTGGCAGAATGCACCCGATTGCATACCGCCTCACCATCATTCGCTGGGTGATTTCCCGGCGGAGCATGTCTGCATCT
>CAYTUH010000159.1:0-793 GCA_964441165.1 uncultured Syntrophaceae bacterium | reverse complement strand
AGGGCGTGACGGGGGAAACGCTCGAGCAACAGGTTGAGCGCCTGAGAAGCCCCATCCATGTTTCCCTCCCGGTAGTGGCTGAGCGCAAGCCGGTAGAGTGCATAGCCTGCGGGAAACCGGTTGCCGAAGGTGCGGTGTATCTCCTCGAGTTCTTCCCTGGTGAGGTGGAAGTCAATAATGGTTTCGATCCTGTCTTTTACGGCGGCGGCGAGAACGTCCCCGGGGCCGATATCGAGGGCAGTCATATAGGCGGTCAATGCGTCGGAGTAGCGTTCCCTTCCTGCAAGATTATCGCCGGTGAGCGTTTTCAGCTCCGCTTCCCTCTGTGTTGTAAGGTCCTCCTTCAGTAACGATCCGACTATCCGTTCCGAAAGGTCGAACATGGAAAGCCCTGTGTAGGCGAGGGCGAGAAAATACCGGGCTTCATTGAAGAGAGGGTCCCCCTCGAACCGCTTCGGAATATCTTTCAGCTCTGTAACGGCTTCCCGGTACCCCTTCCTGGTTATCAGCATTTCTCCCCGGCGCAGGCGCGCCCAGGAGACTACTTTTCCCTGGGGTACCAGGGCGAGTATCTGCCCGTAAAGGTCCACGGCAACGTCATATCGGTGCTCACGGTAGGCCGTTTCGGCGTTGGAAAAGAGAAGCCGTACCTCCGAGGGGACCTCATCGTCGGATATTCGCAGTTCTGTTTCAACGGGTGCGCGGAGCACGGCACAGCCTGCGATCAGGGCGGTGATCACGATTATGGCGGCCACCACCGTCGCGTGCCGGTAACATGCGATGAGGCCCTCCC
>CAYTUH010000158.1:2668-6322 GCA_964441165.1 uncultured Syntrophaceae bacterium | reverse complement strand
GAACTTTTCCGACAACGTATCGGCAAGGGGCACTATGAAACGGATTCCGGGTATCCGGTGTTGCAGAATTTCTCCGGCCTTCAGCATCTCCGGCAGGAGCCGTTCGACCTCTTCTTCCCGGCTGCCGGGCAGCAGGGCAACGAGAGAATTTTCGGAATTCAGTCCGAGACGCCTGCGCGTTTCTTCCCGCGAGTACCGGCGTGTGACCACATCCAGGAGCGGGTGCCCGGTAAAGCGGACATCGAGGCCGGTCTTTTCCTGATAGATCTCCCGTTCGAAGGGAAGGATCACCGCCATGCGGTCCACGCATTGCGCGAGGGTGTGGATTCGTCCCTTCCGCCATGCCCAGACCTGGGGGCTGATATAGTAGAGGACCGGCACGCCCCGGCCATGGGCAAACTTTGCCAGGGGAATGTTGAAATCCGGATAATCGATAAGAATGACGAGATCGGGCGGTGAATGGCTGATACGCTCTTTCATCCGTCGCCGCACCGAGAGTATATAGGGGAGTTTCGAGGCTACCTCCGTCAGGCCCACCACGGCCATCTCCGATGAATGGGCGAACAGGGCCACGCCGGCCTTCTTCATCCGCTTTCCCCCGATGCCCGAGAAGGAGAGGGTGGGATCGATGTCGTGCATTGCCCGAATCAGGTTGGAGCCGTGGAGATCTCCCGAGGCCTCGCCGGCCACAATAAGAATTTCTTTACGGGGCTGGGATGTGTTTTGGTCAGGACACATTATTCATCACGTTGGAAATGATGCCGATTTCCTCCTCAGTCAATTCGGGAAACATGGGAAGCGAAAGCACACCGGCGGCGCATTCATCACTGACGGGGCAGGCTTCCGCGGCCCTGCCTTCCTTCAGAAAGGCTTCCTGACGGTTGAGCGGCAGGGGATAGTAGACCGCTGAGGCGATGTCCTGCGCCTTGAGCGCTTCGATGAAGGCCTCCCGGTTGTCCGTTCTGATGGTGAACTGATGGTATACATGGGTGCATTCGGCGTCTTCAACGGGAAGGAAGATAGCATCATTTTGAATGTGTTGACGGTAGAGATCGGCATTTTTTCTTCGTGATTCGTTGAATGCGTCGATCCGTTTCAGTTTCACTCTCAGAATGGCCGCCTGTATTTCATCGAGCCTGCTGTTGTATCCCAGTTCGGCATGATAGTATTTCACCCTGCTCCCGTGGTTTCGGAGCATCCGTATTTTCTGCGCCGTGGCCCCGTCGTTGCTGATGACCATTCCTCCGTCGCCGTAACAGGCCAGGTTTTTGCTGGGAAAAAAGCTGAAGCACCCGCAATCACCGAAGGTCCCCACTTTTCGGCCTTTATATTCTGCGCCGAATGCCTGGGCGCAATCCTCGATGACCTTGAGGCCATGTTTGTCTGCCAGTGCCATGATCGGATCCATATCGGCGGGATGGCCGAAGAGATGCACCGGGATGATGGCTTTGGTCCGGGGCGTAATCTTTTCCTCTATCTTCCCGGGGTTGATGTTGAATGTCCGGGGTTCGATATCGACGAAAAGGGGCACCGCCCCCACTGTCGAAATTACTTCCGCCGTGGCGATGAAGGTGAAGGGAGTGGTAATGACTTCATCACCCCTTCCGATGTCGCATGCCCTGAGGGCAATCATGAGGGCGTCCGTTCCGTTTCCCACGCCGATGGCATGGGAAACACCGTGATAGGCGGCGATTTCTTCTTCAAGCCGCGCCACATTCGGCCCCATTATGAAATGTGCGCCGTCAAGAACTTCCTGCACGGCATCGTCGATTTCACCCTTGAGTATCCCGTATTGTCGCTTCAGGTCGACCATCTGTATCATTGTCCCGTAATCTCCTCTCCGATCTTCATTCGTTCGATAATCATGAGGGCCAGTTCCAGTGACTTTCGTCCCTCTTTTCCCGATACCAGGGCTTCCTTTCTGGTGTTGACGGCGTCGATGAAGGACCTTATTTCCGCCTCCAGCGGATCCTGCGGTACCACGGCAACCCGGTTCTCGGTGATATCGGTCCTGCCCTCGCTGTTGGTGGTGCGGCGCAGTGACAGCAGTTCGCGTTTTCCGTAATCGACGGAGTGGTAACTGTCGAATCCGAAAAAACGTATCTTCTGCATGGTCTTGTTCGTGATCCTGCTTGCCGTCACATTGGCCACGCATCCGCTTTCAAAGGTGATCCGGGCGTTGGCGATATCCACCTTCTCCGACATGACGGAGACGCCCACGGCATCGACCTGTACGACGGGTGACTGAACGGTGTTGAGGATGATGTCGAGGTCGTGAATCATGAGATCGAGCACAACGTCAACATCGGTTCCCCGCTCGAAAAAGGGGTGGAGGCGATGCGTTTCGATAAAGAGCGGCCGTGTCAGGACCTTGCCCAGTGCCACGATTGCGGGGTTGAACCGCTCGACAAAGCCTATCTGAAAAACGGCCTTGTTCGCATCGGCAAGGGCCACCAGTTCATCGGCGTCTTCCAGACGGTCGGTGATCGGCTTTTCGAGAAGCACGTCAATCCCCCGGGCGAGGAAAGGCCGTGCCGTTTCGTAGTGAAATTGCGTGGGGACGGCAATGCTCACCGCGTCCACACGGTCCAGAAGTTCGTGATAATCGGTGAAGGCCCTGCACCCGAAACGTTCCGCCGCATGCCGGGCCCGTTCTCCCTCGATGTCTGCAACAGCAGTAATTTCACAGTCCTCGATGGCATCGTATTTCTGGAGATGGAACGTGCCGAGATGGCCGATTCCTATCACACCAACTTTGATTTTTCCCATCGGTTCCTCACAGGATCACAAGCCGGCTTTCCCTCTGTCAGCGGCATATTCCCCGCTGAGAAGCGCCGATAAAGTCGATGAAATGCCGTATTTCGGGAAGATCGTCCACGTCATTCTTCACTTTTTCCAGTGCCTCCGAAAGGCGGAGGGAAGACCTGAAAAGAATACGGTATGCCTTTTTGAGGGCGTCAACGGTTTCCGGGGTGAAGCCCCTCCGTTTCAACCCCACGATGTTGAGGCCGTAGAGTTTCGAATGATTACCCGCCGCCAGGACATAGGGGACAATATCCTGGGTGACGGCCGAAGCCCCGCTTATCATGGCGTGACAGCCGACGCGGGTGAACTGATGGATTCCCGTCAACCCCCCGATGATGACGTGATCTTCGATATGGATATGACCGGCCAGGTTCACGGCATTGGACATGACGATGTGATTGTCAAGCTTGCAGTTGTGGGCCACATGGCAGTAAGCCATGAGGAAGTTGTGATTCCCGATGGCCGTCATGCCGATGTCGGCATCCGTACCCCGGTGCACCGTTACGCATTCCCTGAAGGTGTTGTGATCTCCAATGATGAGGGGACTCTGCTCTCCCTTGAATTTGAGATCCTGCGGAACGGCGCCTATCGAGGAAAACTGGAAAAACCGGCAGTGCTCGCCGATTTTCGTGGGACCTTCGATGACGACATGGGGGCCTACCGACGTGCCCGCCCCGATCGTCACATCGTCGCCGATGATACTGTATGGTCCGATTTCAACGTTATCGGCAAGGGTTGCCTTCGGAGATACGATTGCCGTTGGATGAATGCTCATGTGTGTCTTTCCCCTATCGAGTCAGTTTTTCTATTGCCGCCTCGAGCTCCTCAACTTTTCCGAGGAGCGAGGTT
>CAYTUH010000158.1:298-2658 GCA_964441165.1 uncultured Syntrophaceae bacterium | reverse complement strand
ATATGCTGCCCGGTGGCCTATTTATTTACAGCTTTTTTATATGGGGAGCGAGGTTATCGTCTTTCTCATTTCGGGAAGTTTCGGGAGGCACGCCTGTGTCCGCAGAAAGTCATGGTGAGGCATCTGTCCTATTCCCGATACGATCTGTCCCGGGGGCACATTCCGGTGAACGCCCGATTTCGCGCCCACCATGGCATAATCACCTATGGTGATATGACCCACGATGCCGACCTGGCCGCCCAGCATGACACCCCTTCCTATCCTGGTGCTTCCGGAGATGCCCACCTGCGATACGATTACGGAATTTTCCCCGATGACCACGTTGTGACCGACCTGAACCAGGTTGTCAATTTTCACGCCCCGCTGTATCCATGTCTTGCCGAGTGCACCCCGGTCGATGGTGGTGTTTGAGCCGATTTCACAATCGTCATCGATCTGGACAATGCCGATTTGCGAAACCTTCAGGTTTTCCGCACCGGGATTTGCAAAACCGAAACCGTCGCTTCCCACGACGACTCCCGCGTGGAGGATAACCCGTTTTCCGATCCTGCAGCGGCGGTATACCGAGACATTGGGGTGAAGGATCGAATCTTCACCGATTTCGACGTGATTTCCCAGAAAGACCCCGGGGTAGAGGACGGCCCCTTTCCCGACCATGGCCTCCCGGCCTACGTAGACGCCCGGATGGATGGTCGCGTCTGCGGCGATGTCGGCCGTTCCGTCGATAAAGGCCCGATCGCTGATCCCGACGGGGTCCCGTTCTTCAGGGTAGAAAAGGGGAAGAATCCTTGCCAGCGCCACATAGGGATCGTCCACCACGATCAGGTTCCCGGCCGATTCGGTAATATCGGGGGAGACCAAGACCGCCGAGGCCCGGGTGGTCTCCAGCTTCTTCCGGTACTTCGGGTTTGCCACAAAGGTGATATCACCCTCGCCCGCATCGTCGATGCCCCGTATTCCCGAAACGACGACATCGGCCTTTCCGATGACGGTGCCTCCGAGATACTCCGCCAGCTCAATCAAAGATTTGGTTACCATTGTTTCACACTTTTTGCCGGATCGTACTTCGGTAATTCGTCCGACAGGCACGATGGCCTATTTCTTTTTCGATGCGAATTCCTTGTTAAATTCCGTAATGACCTGGTCCGTAATCTCACTCTTCCTGGAATAGTAGGGGAGGCTCATGGAGCCGATATCGATAATCATCGTGTAGTTTTCCTTTTCTCCGATAGCGGAGACGATTTGCAGTATCTCCGGGAGCATACTCTGGAAAATTTCCTGTTCCTTCATCTGCATTTCATCATTTGAATCGTCGATGTACCGTTTGTAGTCCTTGAACTCCTTCTGGTAGGTCAGTTCCTTTTCTTTCAGGGCCATTTCCGTCAGGGTGAGGCGCTGTTTTTCCAATTCGTCTTTCAGCTTTTTCAGAAGTGTTTCTTTTTCCTGTATTTCCTGCTTTCTCTGATCGACGAACTTTTTCAGGGTCTCGGCCGCGGCCTTTCCCGCATCGGACTTGAAAAGGATCTCCCTCATATTGATGAAGGCCGTTTTGTCCGCTGCCATTGCGCCGAGACTCCAGCACATGATCGTTGCGACGATTAGAAGACTGATAACTTTTTTCATATCCGTTCCCCCTGAACAAATTTTATTGCATAAACATGCCGACGGTGAATTCCCATCTGCTCTGCGGTTCATCTTCCTTGCGGTCCAGCACATACCCCCATTCTACACGAAGGGGGCCGACGGGCGAATACCAGCGAACGCCGATGCCTGCCGTCTGCCTCAAATCATCGAGATGATACCCGCTGTTCCATGTGTTGCCCGTGTCATAAAAGAAGGCGCCCTTCAAGCCCGCATCCTTGATAAGGGGAAAAATAAACTCCGCATTGAAATTGAGCATGGTTTCGCCGCCGATGACATCGCCCGTTTCTGGATCGGTGGGACCCACGTCACGAAGCCCTCTGAGGGAGTTGATGCCTCCCAGATAAAAGCGCTTGTAAATGGGAATCTCTCTGCCTTCGTTTCCGTGTACGTATCCGATCCGTCCCCTGGTGCTGATGACCGTTTCCAGGGGAAGCGGGAAGAACCAGTGGGAGAGGGCCGTATATTTGGTATAACTGGTGTTGCCCTGGAAGATCGTCCCCGTGTGTTCCACCGAGACGCTGTTCTTCGAACCGCTGGAGGGAAAGATGACATCGTCGGTGGTGTCCCGTGTCAGGGTTGCCGTCACGCCGCTGCTGGTCGTTTCCCCTTCCTGTTCTTTGATGTAGTACGACGCCGTGTCGAGGACGTTGTTGACGTTGTCGATGGAGAATTCATAGCCGATATAGCCCTTGACCCGCTCGAACAGCGGGTAGCCG
>CAYTUH010000158.1:0-288 GCA_964441165.1 uncultured Syntrophaceae bacterium | reverse complement strand
TGAAGCCTTTCGAATCGAGATCATAGGAATCGTATTCCTTGTCCATGTTCCAGACTTCGAACTGGCTCCAGAGGGGCTTGTCGAAGAGATAGGGTTCGGTAAAGGACAGTTGGTAATTGGTGGTCGACGCTCCGAGGTAGGCCTTGAGGCCGAGGGTCTGTCCCCGTCCGAAGAGATTCCGCTGGGACACCTGGGCCATGAATATCATCTTGTCGGTGGCGCTGTATCCCGCTCCGATACTGAACATGCCCGTGGGTTGTTCCTTGACCTGGATGTCGATGTCCATCA
>CAYTUH010000157.1:0-6388 GCA_964441165.1 uncultured Syntrophaceae bacterium | reverse complement strand
AAGGGTGCGGGCTATTTCTTCTATCCATTCATCGGAAATCGAGAGATCAACCAGGTCGGGATCGGGGAAATACCGGTAGTCATGGGCCTCCTCTTTTCCCCGCATGGAATGGGTCACCCCCTGGTAATCGTCCCAGAGCCGTGTCTCCTGGACCACCACACCACCCGATTCGAGGACGTTACGCTGGCGCTCGATCTCATATTCCAGGGCACGCTGCACGTTTCTGAAGGAATTCATGTTCTTCAGTTCCGTCCGGGTGCCGAATTCCTCGCGGCCCCAGGGCCGTATGGAGACATTGGCATCGCACCGGAAGCTCCCCTCTTCCATGTTGCCGTCACAGATTTCCAGATAGACCAGAATCTCGTGAAGCCTCCTGAGATAGGCCGCTCCCTCTTCGGGACTCCGCATGTCGGGTTCGCTGACGATCTCGATCAGAGGCACGCAGGCGCGGTTGAAATCGACATAACTGAGCGGTTTGTCTTCATCATGGATCAGCTTTCCCGCATCCTCTTCCATGTGAATGCGGGTAATGCCGATGCGCTTTTTTCCTCCGTTCAATTCAATATCCACATGGCCGTGTTCGGCAATGGGATAGGCATACTGGGAGATCTGATATCCCTTGGGGAGATCGGGATAGAAATAATTCTTCCGGGCGAATCCGTTGATTTTGTTTATGCCGCAATTGGTTGCCAGCGCCATCTTCAGTGCATATTCCACCACTTTCCGGTTCAATACCGGAAGCACACCCGGCAGCCCGATGCAGATGGGACAGGTATTGCTGTTGGGGGTATCACCGAATTTCGTTGAACAGCCGCAAAATATCTTTGTATCCGTCAGGAGCTGGGCGTGTATTTCAAGCCCGATAACCGGTTCGTATTCCATTATAACGCTGGTCTCCTTCTCTCTATCGATGAATGTTTCTCATAGGCCGAGGCCACTTGAATCAGTTTTCCTTCCTGGAAGTGGCCTGCCATGAACTGCACTCCCATGGGCAGGCCTGCATCGGTATACCCGCAGGGGACTGCCATGCCCGGCACACCGGCAAGATTCGTCGAAAGGGTGAAGATGTCGGAAAGATACATTTGAAGTGGATCATCGGTCTTTTCCCCGATCCTGAAAGCCGGCGTCGGCGTGGTGGGTGTGAGTATGACGTCGCAGGTCTCGAAGGCCCGGTCAAAATCGTTCCGCAGCAGACGTCTCACCTGGGACGCCTTCTTGTAGTAGGCGTCGTAATAGCCCGCCGACAGGGCGTATGTCCCGATCATGATCCGCCGTTTCACTTCGGCGCCGAATCCCTCGGAACGCGTCGCCTTGTACATGTCAAGGAGGTCCTCCCGCTGCAGCGACCTGAATCCGTAACGGACCCCGTCATAGCGGGCAAGGTTGGAACTCGCCTCCGACGGAGCAATGATGTAGTAGATGGCCACGCAGTATTCCGTGTGGGGAATGGAGATTTCACGGCAGGTGGCCCCCAGTTTCTCCAGGTCCCTCATAACCCCGTCGATGGCCGACGACACCTGAGGATCGATGCCATCGACGAAATACTCCTTCGGGATTCCGATGGTCCATCCCTCAATGTCCCGTGACAGGAAGGAGCGGTAGTCGGGAACATCCACCGGCACCGACGTCGATTCCTTCTCGTCGTAACCGGCGATCACGTTCATCATGATGGCGCAATCCTCCACATCTTTGGTAAGAGGACCAATCTGGTCGAGGGACGAGGCAAAGGCCACCAGTCCGTAGCGCGACACCCGTCCATAGGTCGGTTTCATCCCCACGACACCGCAGTGAGCCGCCGGCTGACGAATCGACCCGCCCGTGTCGGACCCCAGCGCGGCGATGCATTCATCCGTGGCCACGGCGGCGGCGGAACCGCCGCTGGACCCTCCCGGGACACGGTCAAGGTCCCAGGGATTTCTGGTACCATTGAACCAGGATGTCTCCGTCGACGACCCCATGGCAAATTCATCAAGATTGGTTTTCCCCGTAAAGACGGCACCGGCGTCGCGCAGTTTCTTCACCACCTCGGCATCATAGGGAGGAACGAAATTCTCGAGGATACGGGATCCGCAGGTGGTCTTCATGCCGGCGATGCACATATTATCCTTGATGCCCAGGGGAATCCCCGTCAGCTCTTTGAAGGTTCCTTCTCCGATCGCCCGGTCGGCCTGCTCCGCCATGGCAAGAGTCTCGTCCTTCGCCGTCGTGATATAGGCATTTACCCGCCCTTCAACGGCGTCGATCCGGCTGAAGACCGCCTCGGCAATCTCCACCGCTGTCGTTTTTCCTTCTCTCAAGAGGGTCTGCACTTCATGTATTGTTAACTGATTCAGTTTCATCGGTGCCTCTTACTCTATTACGCGGGGAACCTTGAAGCAGTCACCCGCATCTTCGGGCGCGTTTTTGAGGGCCCGTTCGGTTCCCAGTGATTCTCTCCTCACATCATCACGCAGGGCGTTGTTCAATGAGGTGGCATGGGTCATGGGCTCAACACCGGTCGTATCGATCTTGTTGAGAATATCCATGTACATCAGTATTTCGTTCAACTGCGAGGTGAACGTTTGATTCTCCTCGTCGGTGAAATTGAGCCGTGCAAGATGGGCCACATGCTCAACGTCCGCTTTCGATAATTTCAATTTTCACTCCTCCTCTATACAAGAAGCTCGTGAGCTCTTATGCTCCTGTGCTCTTATGCTCCTGTGCTCTTGTGCCGGTATGCTCTTGTGTTCACTGCTGGTTTGTTGGATAGCGATCTGAAAGTGCCGGCGGCCTGTCTCTGTTCATGATTTCCCGAGCTGAATGCTCTTTTTTCTGATAGCTGACGGCTGAGAGCTGACAGCTTCTAATACACATGCCAGATCGGATCGATCTGACCGATCACCTTTCCAATTATGGTATCGATGGACCGATCGGCATTATCGGCAGTCACGGCCAGTTCTTCGTCGGACACAAAGGTCGCACCGTTCATCTCGTTCAACATCGCTCTGACCGACTGCACCTCCCCCTCGATATTGTATCCGCCTTCAAGGGTCACCACAAGCTTGCCGCCGCAGCAGCAATCGGCGATATTCATGAGAATCCGTGTCAGCTTGGCGAAGCCGGCGGGCGTCACTTTCATGCCGCCCAGGGGATCGCGGAGATGAATGTCGAAGCCCGCGGAAAGGAGCACCAGGTCGGGATTGAAGGCGAGGGCAAGCGGTTCGAGAATCCGCTTGAAGATTCGCACATACTCGGCGTCACCTGGTCCCCGCCCCAGGGGCACATTCACGGTATATCCCAGAGCATCGCCGAGGCCGATCTCCTGAAGGCTCCCCGTGCCGGGATAAAAGGGGTATTGATGGGTGGAAAAATACAGCACCTGGCGACTGGAATAAAAGGAATGCTGCGTCCCGTTTCCGTGGTGTAAATCCCAATCGACGATAAGGATTCGCTCTATCCCCGGCATTTTGAGGGCATGCCGCGCCCCGATGGCAATATTGTTAAAGATGCAAAACCCTGCGGAACCGTCGAATTCGGCATGGTGTCCCGGCGGTCTTACCAGCGCGAAGGCATTTCCGGCCTTCCCCTCCATGACGCAGTCAATGGCATTGCAGAACCCGCCCGCGGCCAGCAGGGCCGCCTGATAGGATTCGGCCGATGTCTGCGTATCGAAATCGAGAGAGGTATGATCTTTGCCCGCCGTTCGCGCTACCATGTCGATATAGGCTCGACTGTGATTCAGGGCGATCTCCCCGGTTGCGGCGGAACGGCTTTCGATGTGGATGAATTGGTCCCGCATGTCCCGGGCTTCAAGCATGTTGTAAATCGCCTCGAGCCTCTTCGGCGACTCCGGGTGAAAGGAACCGGGGTCATGGCTCAGGTAACGGTAGTCCTTCACGATGCCTGTATTTACACCCATATCTGCGCCCCACGCAAGGTATTTGAAAGAAGGGTGATTTTTAGCACAGCCACCGCGGAAAAGCAATCAGTGAAAACAGATTGACAAAATCTCCCCACTGCATATAGACTCCACTATTATTTTGAAAGGATTGATATTATGTTTGGCATCGGAATGCCTGAACTTATCGTGATCCTGGTAGTGGCACTCATCATTATCGGACCAAAAAAACTGCCCGATCTCGCAAAGTCCCTGGGAAAAGGCCTTGCCGAATTCAAGCGCGCCACCAATGATGTGAAGGATACACTGCAGGTTGATGATATGCGAAACGACGCCAACGAAATAAAGGACTCCCTTCTTTACGGCACAAAGGACGACGAGGACCAGAAAGAAAAAAAAGAAAGTTGATTCCGGTGCATTACCGTGATCCATCCCGGCAGAAAACTTTCCCTTAGACACGTTTGCCTATGACCGAACACATCAACGAAAAAATGCCCGTCACATCACACCTGGAAGAACTCCGCACCAGGCTTGTCAGGATATTGGCGGCAGTGGGCATCGGCTTCGTGGCCTGTTACGGCTTCAAGGAAAAACTCTTTGAAGTCCTCACGATCCCCCTTGCCAATGTTTTGCCGGAACAGAGCTACATGATCTTCACGAGCCTCCCCGAGGCTTTCTTCACCTATCTGAAGGTTTCCTTTTTTGCCTCCATTTTCCTGACCAGCCCCTACATCCTCTTTCAGATCTGGCGGTTCATCTCTCCCGGTCTGTACAATAAGGAAAAACGGCATGCCGTCCCCTTTGTGATCTTTTCCACCATATTCTTTGTCGGGGGGGCTCTGTTCGCCTACTTTTTCGTCTTTCCCCTGGGGTTTAAGTTTTTCGTGGCCTTTGGCACCGACACCATCAAGCCCATGATATCCATACGAGAGTACCTCTCCTTTTCGATGAAGCTCCTGCTGGCCTTTGGTGTCATCTTCGAACTCCCGATCTTCATGTTTTTTCTGGGCCGTATCGGCCTGGTCCAGTCCAGCGTTTTGATAACAAAGCGAAAATATGCAATTTTACTCGTTTTCATCGTTGCCGCGCTTTTTACCCCGCCCGACGTCGTGACCCAGTGCCTGATGGCCGTCCCCCTGATGCTTTTGTATGAAATCAGCATATGGGTAGTTAAACTGGGAGAGAAGAAATCCGCAGACAGTAAGGAAGATTCCGAAGAAAGTGATATCGCAGAAGAAGTATGACATCCAGAAAACGCATATCCCCCAAGCGGAAAACAAGAATAGGAAGCATCCTGAAGAAGATCCTCCTGACTGTCCTGATTGCGGCAATTCTCGGCGCCGCAGGTGTGACCTACTTTCTCTACACCATCGCGAAGGAACTGCCCAGCGTGGCGTCACTGAAAGACTATCGTCCCAGCATCATCACCAGGGTCTATGCCGGCAACGAAGAACTTATTGACGAATTTTACCTTGAGGACCGCAAGGTCGTCAGGGTGAGCGATTTGCCGAAATTTGTCATCCTCTCCTTCGTGGCGGCTGAAGACGCCCGTTTTTTCCAGCACCGCGGGGTCGACGTCAAAAGCATCGTGCGGGCCTTCGTCAAGAACCTGGCAGCGGGCAGGATTGTCCAGGGAGGGAGCACCATCACCCAGCAGGTGGCCAAATCACTCTTCCTGACACCTGAGCGAAGCTATATCAGGAAATTGAAAGAGGCGATCCTCGCCTACCGGATCGACAAGTATCTCCGGAAGTATGAAATCTTGAATCTCTACTTGAACCAGATTTATCTCGGCCACGGGGCCTATGGCGTCGAAGCCGCCTCACAGCGGTATTTCGGAAAGCAGGCCCGGGACCTGACGCTGCCGGAAGCCGCCCTCCTTGCGGGGCTTCCCAAGGCACCAAGCAGGTACTCACCCTACCTTCACCCCGAGCGTGCCCGGAAACGACAGATCTATGCACTGACACGACTGGTGGAAGACGGATACATCACGGAACAGGAAAAGGAAGATGCCCTCAGCGTTCCCGTCAAGATCAAAGAATCAGAGGAACGAGAGAAAATCGCCCCCTATTTCACGGAAAACGTGCGGCGGTACATCCAGACTAAATACAGCAGTGACGTCCTCTACAAAGAGGGATTGGAAGTCTACACGACGCTGGACGTAAACATGCAGAAAGCGGCCCGCCGGGCCATCGCAAAAGGACTCCGCGAACTGGACAAACGCCAGGGATACCGGGGTCCCCTGCGGAACATACCGGAAGAGGAATTCCCGGCTCTTCTGAAAACTCAGGAGGAAGAGCTTGAGGGACGGCCCCTGAAAAAGGACGAACTGTTCAATGCCCTCGTAACAAACGTCGGCAGCGACCGGAAGACCGTGGACCTGCGCATCGGACCCTATCGAGGCACCATGTCCCTTCAAGACATGTCCTGGGCCAGGAAACCGGACACGAAAGTCGCCTACAACACAGCGAAAGTCACCGACCCCGCCGCGGTGCTCAAGACGGGCGACGT
>CAYTUH010000156.1:0-6431 GCA_964441165.1 uncultured Syntrophaceae bacterium | reverse complement strand
AGAATTCTCAAACTCGTCCACTTTTTTGTATTCACTATCCGCATCCATCGCGGGAGCGGGATCACCGATCATCATATCCGAGATCACGGGATTATTGAAACGGCAGGTAAGACAATTGGCGGCAATAACGTCCTTGAGGGAAATATCCTTTGTGCCGTCGGAGAGGGTCACCGAAAGTGTATCGCCTGCGACGGAACACGCTGTCACTTCTTTTCCGTCGACCGCAGCGGCAAGTTTCTTCTTGGATATGTAGCCCGTGCATGGAACGCCGATAATGACGACCTGGTCCCTGTCATACTGCTTTTCCTGCAGGTGCAATACGATCGATCGCGTGGTACATCCCCGGGCCACGACACCAACGATTTTTTTCGTTCGCTCTTCCGGCTTGGCCCTCTTCTGAGATTCCTTATGTTGAAAGATAAGATCGTGAACATATTTTGCAAGATTTACGGAACAGTATTTATTCCACACGAGCCTTTCAGCACTCTCGGGATCCTCAATGAAACAGGGCGCTGCTTGATATGGAAGCGTCCCTTCTTCGTACCCGACAATGACATCCACCTTTTTTTCGGCAAGGAGTTTTTTTGCCTCTTCCCGCAGTTGTTTTTCTATATTTTCCACAGTCTTCGATTCCTCGTCCCTGTTATTTGATGTTATCGATCAACGCATTATTCGAACTTCTTCACCAGCTTTTTTGCCGGCCCCAGCGCCTTTACCTTTTCCGTAACTCCCTTTATAACCTGAGCAAACTTCTCTCCCTCCGATGCAGAAACCCAGGTAAAGAGCGTTCTGTCCGGTTCGATGCCCACGTAGGAAAAGAAATTTTTCAGCATGGCAAATTTGCGACGGGCAGACAAGTTCCCCGTCAGATAATGACATTCTCCGGGATGACATCCCGAGACCAGCACGCCATCGGCACCTTCCTGAAGTGCCTTGACCACATAAAAGGGATTCACCCTTCCCGAACAGGGGAGTCTAACCAGTCTCACATTGGGGGGATACTGAAGCCTGCTGATCCCGGCCAGGTCCGCTCCCGCATAGGTACACCAGTTACACACAAATGCCACAATCTTGGGTTCCCAGTTTTCATTTGCTTTATTCTCAGTCATACAATCCTCGTTCCATCGGTAATCGCTTTTACAAAGCTGCTATCTGCGCCAGTATTTCTTCGTTATTAAAGCCGTTGAGATCGACGGCATTCATTCTGCACGAGGCGGTACACACACCACATCCCTTGCATAATACTGCATTGACCACGGCGCATCCCTCGTTCATATCAACTTCTATGGCACCAAAGGGACAGTTCTCTTCGCAGAGACCGCAGGCCATACACCTGTCCTTGTTCACAAAGGCCGTTTTCCCCTCGGCTTCAATGAAATCCTTGGTCAGAATGGTACATGCCCTCGACACTGCTGCATTTGCCTGTGAGATCGCCTCATCGCTCATCTTCGGCGAATGGGCCATACCGCACATGAAGACGCCGTCGGTCGCGAAATCGACGGGACGCAGCTTCACATGCGCCTCGAGGAAGAATCCGTCCTGATTCACCGGTACCTTGAGCCACTTTGCGATTTCATCGTTGGCAGGATTCGGTACCGTACCCACGCTCAACACCAGTAAATCGGCCTCCAGATCCACCGTATCGTTCAATATGTAATCAAAGGTAGATACTTTTACTTTCGATCCGTTACCGGTTACTTCCGGTTTGAGATTTTCTTCGTAGCGGACAAATTTGACATTGGCCTCTCGAGCCCTCTTATAATAATCCTCTTTGCGCCCGTAGGTCCGTATGTCTCGGTAGAGAACGGTCACATCCGTCGTGGGATCCGCTTCTTTCAATCTCAGGGCATTCTTGATTGCTTCACTGCAGCAGTATCTGCTGCAATAGGGTCGTTCCTCACACCGCGAACCGACACACTGGATCATCACGACGCTCTTCGCCTTCGCCGCCGTTTCGTCCTTCTTATAGATCATCTCTTCCAGTTCACGCTGGGTTACTACGCTCTCATGCTGACCGTAGAGATATTCCGTTGTCTTGTTTTCATAGGCACCGGTGGCAACAATCACTACACCATGTTCAAACTGGCTCTCCTTTCCGCCGGCTTCAACCGTTGTTGTGTAATTGCCGATAAAACCATCGATATTCTTTATCTCCGCTCCGGTGTAGACATGGATCAGGTCGTTCTTTTCAACACGATCGAGAAGACCGGCCAGGTGTTGTACCGTATCCATTCCCTCGAGAGTATAGTAGAGTTTGCTGTAATTACCACCCAGTTCGGCTTCTTTCTCGACCAGGTGCGATTCGAATCCCTGATCGGCAAGCGAGAGTGCCGCCGTGATGCCGGCGAGCCCGCCGCCAATAATCAATGCGGCCTTGCTCACGCTCAGCTGTCCCGGCTTCAGAGGTTTCAGATACTGTGCCTTTGCCACTGACATGCGCACCAGATCCTTTGCCTTTAGCGTCGCCGCCTCGGGCTCATTCATATGCACCCATGAATCCTGGTCCCTGATGTTCGCCATCTCGAAGAGATATCTGTTGAGGCCCGCCTTTTCGCAATTTTCCTGGAAGAGCGGTTCATGCGTTCTGGGTGAGCAGGATGCGACCACAACCCTGGTAAGATTCTGTTCCTTTATCACCTCGCCCATCTTGACCGCCGTATCCTGGGAACAGGTAAAGAGATTATCCTCAACATAGACGACATTGGGAAGTGTCCTGGTATATTCCACGACGGAGGGAACATCCACCACACCGCCGATATTGATTCCGCAGTGACAGACAAAGACGCCGATCCTCGGGCCGACACCTCGCAGATCCTTTTCCAGGGGCAATTCCTGCTCGGAAATCAGCGTTCCCCGCTGAGAAGCAAGAAGCCCTTCGGCGCAGGCCGCGGCGCTGCTCGCCTCCATGACTGTTTCGGGAATGTCCTTGGGACCTCCGAAAACGCCGCAGACGAAGACACCTTCACGGGAGGTCTGAACAGGATTATCCAGGGCGGTTTTGCAGAAACCGTGCTCTTCCAGTTCGACTCCCATGTTCTTTGCCAGATCCTGCGCTTCCTTCGGCGGCATAAGACCGACGGAAAGCACGACCATATCGAACTCTTCTTCTATCAGTGTCCCGTCTTCCTGAACGTAGGTAAGAAGAAGGTTCCTGGTCTGCTGCAGTTCCTTGACCGATGAGGGCATGGATCTGATATATCTGATCCCGTATTCGTTTTTCGCTCTGTCGACGAATCGGTCGAAATCCTTACCGTAGGCTCGAATATCCATATAGAAAATAGTGGGTTCGAGTTCCTTGGCATGTTCCTTCCCGATAATCGCCTCTTTCGTTGCATACATGCAGCAGACGGAGGAACACCAGCTGTTGCCGCAGTTGACATCGCGCGATCCGACACACTGAATGAAGGCGACCTTCTTCGGCTCTTTACCGTCCGACAATCGCTGGACATGACCGAAGTAGGGGCCGGAAGCGGAAAGGATTCGTTCGAACTGTATACTGGTTACCACATTATCATAGATACCGAATCCATATTCACCTCTGAGCGACGCGTGAAAGAGTTCTGTTCCCGGTGCCGCAATAACGGATCCAACCTGAATTGTTTCTTCTTCCTCTACCATTTCATGATCAATTGCACCGGCGATACACGCTTCAACACACTGATAGCATTCCGAGCAGATACCACAACTGAGACACCTTTTCGCTTCTCTTACGGCCTCTTCTTCAGTGTATACATCTATTACTTCCTTAAAATGCGTTTTCCGTTCATCGGGATCAAGTTCCTTGAGCCTGGGGCGGCTTTCTTTCGGCACGCTGCTCACGTCACCCCTGTCGGCAATGCCTTCTTTCCAGTTACGGACACGCCCACGTGCAATATCTTCACCCCTGAGGTAGCGGTCGATCGATTTTGCCGCTTCCTTTCCTGCATTGATTGCCTCGATCACCGTGGCAGGCCCGGTCACATCGTCACCACCGGCAAAGACACCCTCTGAACTGGTTGCAAAGGTTACCTCGTCAACATCGAAGGTATTCCACCTGTTGACTGAGATACCGCTCTCGTCCGGCACGAAGGAAAGGTCCGCCTTCTGGCCGATTGCAGGAATGACGGCGTCGACATCCAGAATAAACTCGGAACCTTTGATCGGAACGGGACGTCTGCGCCCGCTCTCGTCCGGCGCACCCAGTTCCATTCTGATACACTCGATGCCCGTTACCTTGCCGCCTTCGCCGACCACCTTTACCGGGGCAGCGAGGAACTCCATTTTGATCCCTTCCTGGAGCGCCTCTTCAATTTCCTCAGCGGCTGCGGGCATCTCGGCACGGGTTCTTCTATAGAGGATAAAGGCCTCTTTGGAACCGGTTCTGAGCGCCGTTCGTACGGCGTCCATGGCAACGTTACCACCACCGACAACGGCAACGCGATTACCGAGGAAGACCTTTTCGCCCAGATTGACCCGCTTCAGGAAGTCGATACCGTGGACGACCCCTTCAAGCTCCTCGCCGGGGACATCCAGTTTGCTGCTGACATGGGTTCCGACTCCAAGAAATATGGCATTAAAATCTTTCTTGATATCATCATAGGAGATATCGGTGCCCACCTTTGTATTGAGCCGTATCTCAACGCCCAGCTCTTCGATTATCTTTATCTCCGCGTTGATAACATCCTTCGGCAGCCGATACTCCGGGATTCCGACGGAGAGCCAGCCACCGGCAACGGGAAGCGCCTCAAATACGGTAACCTGATACCCTTCGACGGCGAGATAATAGGCCGCCGTCAACCCGGCAGGACCGCCCCCGATGACCGCCACTTTCTTGTCTTTCCGTTCGGCTACTTCGGGAACGAACTTGGTTTCATCATTGAGATCGAGGTCGGCAGCAAACCGCTTGAGATACATGATCGAAACGGGCTCATCAACCTCAGCTCTCTTACAGGCTGTTTCGCAGGGATGGGTACAGACCCTTCCGCAGACGGCGGGAAAGGGATTTTCCTGTTTGATAAGCTTCAGTGCCTCCTTGAATTTCCCCTCTCCTATAAGTGCGACATAGCCCTGAACACTGATATGGGTCGGACAGGCTGCCTTACAGGGGGCCGTCCCAAGCTTATCGATTGCAAAGGCACTCGGGATTGCCTGGGGGAATTTCCGGTAGATGGCCTTGCGCTCATCCAGGTCTTCATTAAAGGCATTCGAAACGGTCACGGGACAGACATTTGCGCAATCTCCACATCCCGTACACTTGCTGACATCGACAAAGCGGGGGGCTCTCTTGAGTTTTATCTCAAACCGGCCCGCTTCTCCTTCAACGGCTTTCACCGTTCTGTTTGTCAGGATTTCTACATTCGGGTGTCTTCCTACTTCGACAAGTTTTGGGGAAAGGATACAGGCAGAACAATCGTTGGTGGGGAAGGTCTTGTCGAGCTGAGCCATGACACCGCCAATACTGATATCATTCTCGACGAGATAGACTTTCATACCTGAATTTGCGAGATCCAGAGACGCCTGAATACCGGCAATCCCGGAACCAACAACCATAACGGCACCGACTTTTTCGTTATCTTTTATCACCGTTCTTTACACCTCATTGATTATAAGAAAGCTGTTTTATGACCGCTGGTCAGCCAAGTGGTGTCGCTACCAGACTTTACATTCGTTGTCAAGGCAGAATTCTTTTTTTTTGCATGTCCTGTCGCATACTATTGCAGGATCACGATGTTCTTTACCCTTTTATTTCCCCGGCGCAAGGCGGGGCAATCCACTCGCCCAAGGGAGTAAGCAAGTATCATGCCACTTGACCGCTCCCCGGGATAAAGCCACTTTATATAAGAGTTTCATACAATTACCGCTGGATGCCTGCCTCTCTCTGAAGGAAAGATTTCACGGTACGTGATGCAAGAGTGAAACGCCTCGACGACACGCATGCCATAATTTCTCATTATTACCATTTATTATCGCAGATGCCGCACCCGTCCAGAAATGCAACGGTCGTTTCAATCCATGAAACTCATGCGGTTTACGAAAGAACCACGGCAATCCGGGAATTCCGCCGTCCGGACCGCAGGCAATGGTCCCTGTTGCAGGGATCGAATTTAAGCGGTACTCCCGTTCTGCCGACGGTCCTGCGCCGGAGTGCGGGCATAAACCCTGTCCATCCAAATTGGAAAATGCTGCATCTTGATGTGGAGTCTACCGGTCAATGCACGAAAAACAGAGGTAAGGGAACGCAACGATGGCAACACCCCGCCCAGGTCTCAATCAACCAGCGCGATCCTTTTCCGGGGGAATCAGGAATTGCCGATCCTTTCCTGCAGGATTTTCCAGAGGTCCTCTCTACCGGCCCCCGTTCGAGCCGAAAAGAGAATCAGGTCCGAATGAGGCAGGTTCAGTTGCTTCCCGATGTCACGGCGACGGGCATTGGCCGCATTCCGTGTCATTTT
>CAYTUH010000155.1:0-6432 GCA_964441165.1 uncultured Syntrophaceae bacterium | reverse complement strand
TTCCTTACTGTTTTATTGCATCTCTGAGGTACACAATCCCGTTTTTACTGCCGGGAACGGCACCTTTGATTAAAATCAGATTGTTTTCAGGCCGTACGCCGGCAACAACGAGATTTTGAACGGTCTTTCTCTCATTCCCCATATGCCCGGGAAGCCGTTTCCCCTTGAACACGTGTGACGGATATGCACTGGCACCGATCGAACCGGGAGCACGGTGAAACATCGAGCCGTGGGTCGCCCGTCCGCCTTTAAAGCCGTGGCGTTTGACGACACCCGCAAACCCTCTCCCTTTCGTGGTGCCTATCACGTCGACATGGTCGCCGATAGCAAAGATGTCGGCTTTCACTTCCTGTCCGACTTCATATTCATCCTGTGACTCCAGTCTGAACTCCTTCAGGATCCGGAAGTATCCCTTGTCAGCCGCCTTGAAGTGTCCCTTGAGAGGCTTGGTGACGTTCTTTTCCTTGGGTCTGCCAAATCCGAGTTGTACGGCATCGTAACCGTCTTTTTCCGCGACCTTTTTCTGTACCACTACACACGGTCCGGCCTCAACAACGGTTACCGGAATCACAGAACCGTCTTCCCAGAATATCTGGGTCATTCCCAATTTTCTACCGATTAGCGCCCTTTTCATGACAGTTGCATATTCCTAATTACTGTTTCGACAAAAAAGGAGGAGATGCAAGATTGCCATGCTGCCATCTCCTCACTCTCGTTCGTCCTATAGTTTTATCTCAACATCAACACCGGCTGAAAGGTCCAGTTTCATGAGCGTATCTACCGTCGCCTGTGTCGGTTCAATAATATCGATCAACCTTTTGTGAGTTCTGACTTCAAACTGCTCTCGCGACTTTTTGTCGACATGGGGTGACCTGTTGACGCAGTACTTGTTGATGATCGTCGGCAGTGGAATGGGGCCTGCCACACGTGCCCCTGTCCGTTTTGCCGTTTCCACGATATCCTGCGCCGACCTGTCGAGCAGCTTATAATCGTACGCCTTGAGTCGAATCCTTATTTTTTGATTTTCCATTTCTCTACTCTATTATCTGACTGATAACTCCCGCGCCGACAGTCCTGCCGCCTTCACGAATCGCGAATCTGAGCTGCTCTTCCATAGCAATGGGTGTAATAAGTTCGGCGACCAGCTCCACATTATCGCCGGGCATGACCATTTCCGTTCCTTCAGGCAGCGTGGCGATACCCGTCACGTCGGTGGTCCTGAAATAGAACTGGGGGCGGTATCCGTTGAAGAAGGGGGTATGACGTCCGCCTTCTTCTTTCGTAAGAACGTATACCTGTGCCTTGAACTTCGTATGCGGTGTGATTGATCCCGGCTTTGCCACAACCTGTCCTCGTTCCACTTCTTCACGTTTGGTCCCTCTGAGCAGAACACCGATATCGTCGCCGGCCCTACCCTCATCGAGAGTCTTGCGGAACATCTCCACACCGGTACATTCCGTTATGACAGTCAGCCCGACAACGACAACTCAGACCTAGTCTCCCGTCCTTACGCTACCGCGATCAACACGACCGGTCACAACGGTGCCGCGTCCCGAGATGGTAAAGACATCGCCAATGGGCATAAGGAATGGTTTGTCCAGATCGCGGTCCGGTTCGGGGATGTATGAGTCGACGGCCTCCATCAGTTCCCAGACGCTCTTCACGTCTTCTGAATCGGAATCGTCACTCTCCAGTGCCTTCAGAGCCGACCCTCTGATGATGGGAATATCATCACCGGGGAACTTGTATTCCGTCAGCAGTTCCCTCAGCTCCAGCTCCACAAGGTCGAGCAGTTCCGGATCATCGACAAGATCTACCTTGTTCATGTAGACGACGATTGAGGGCACCTGCACCTGGCGGGCCAGGAGGATGTGTTCCCGCGTCTGGGGCATGGGGCCGTCCGACGCCGCCACAACAAGAATGGTGCCGTCCATGTGGGCCGCTCCCGAAATCATGTTCTTGATATAGTCAGCATGCCCGGGGCAGTCAACGTGGGCATAATGCCGCTTTTCCGTCTGGTACTCCACATGTGCGATATTGATGGTCACGCCTCGTTCTTTTTCTTCCGGCGCGTTGTCGATCTGGTCAAAGGCCATATATTCGGCCATTCCTTTTTTCGCCAAGTGTTTTGTAATCGCCGACGTCAAAGTTGTCTTGCCATGGTCAACGTGTCCGATCGTTCCGATATTGAGATGGGGTTTTGTCCTCTCAAATTTCTTCTTCGCCATAACCATTACCTCCTTTTGGTTAAAAAAGGTTTTTTCTTTCTTTCAGTTGTTAGAGTTAATAATTTGTCTATCCGCGTCTTCTCTTTTGAACTATATCCCGAGCCAGATCCTCAGACAAGGTATTATAACAAAAATACCTCATTGAAAAAACCGCTCTTCCTTGTGTCCTGGACCTCAAATCGATCGCATACCCGAACATCACCGCCAGTTGAACCGCTGTCTGAATGGCCTCTGATGCAGGACGTGATTCGAGACCGACGATTGCCAGTTCTCATGGAACTGTCTTTTCCGCAGCAACATCGATCCTGCCCCGAAATGTGGAACCTTATCTGCTGATTCGGCTTCCGTCTTCGGTTCGATGGCAATTACGATGACGGGTTCGGAAATTCAGGTGTTTCAGACTGTACCGGATGACTGCGGCTACAGAGTGTATCGCCGGTTGTCATCATTTTCAGTCCGACCGCAGCAACAATACCACCCGTACGGACTTCACTGAATTCCTCACGCTTATCTGCGTGCATCTGCAAAAGCCGCCCGATCCGTTCGTTCTGTTTTTTTTGAGTTGTAGAGATAAGAACCGGTTTCCAACACACCCGACAGTCTTTCAGGCAGATCAGCTGCACCACATGGGGCTCGGCCATGATCTTGAAGGCCTGTGCTGAAAAAAGATCATTATCTCGAGGAGGAATTGCACTCCCTTCTTCCTGTATGCGGATCCGCACAGCACGGGAGTGATCTTCAACGCAAGCGTTGCCTCTCGTATCACGTGTATGATTTCTTGATGTGAAAGAACCTGTTCTCCGAGATACTTTGCCATGAAGCCTTTATCATGTTCAGAAAGGGCTTCGACTAGTTTATCCCGCGCTCTACATGCTTCATCTCTCATCTCCTCCCCGTCGATCGGGGAAAAGAGGACGGGATGTTCATTAAAAACGATAGTGGGCAAAGGCCTTGTTGGCCTCGGCCATTTTGTGCGTATCCTCTTTTTTCTTTACCGACGCCCCTCTGTTTTCGGCGGCATCCATCAGCTCGGCGGCAAGTTTTTCCCGCATGCTTTTCCCGGCGCGTGCCGTTGCATTCTTTATTATCCACCTGATGGCAAGGGCGATCCTTCGCTCGGCTGCAACTTCCGTGGGTACCTGGTAGGTTGCACCACCGACTCTCCTCGATTTCACTTCCAGAACCGGCTTGACGTTGCTCATGGCCTTGTCGAAGACCTCCAGAGGCTCCTCTTTCATCTTCTGCTCGATGATATCCAAGGACCCGTAGAGTATCGATTCAGCAACACTCTTCTTCCCTCCCTTGAGGAGGTTGTTGATAAACCGGGCAACCAGCACACTGTTGTACTTCGGATCCGGCAGTATCTTTCTTTTTGCGACCTCTCTTCTTCTTGGCATCTAACTATCCCTGTTTATTTTACTCTCTTGGCACCGTATTTTGATCTGCCCTGTTTTCTGTCCTGGACACCCATCGCATCGAGCGCGCCCCTCACGATATGATACCTGACTCCGGGAAGGTCCTTTACCCTGCCCCCCCGCACGAGCACTACGGAGTGCTCCTGAAGATTATGTCCGATTCCCGGGATATATGATGTGACTTCATAACCGCTGGTGAGCCGCACCCTCGCCACCTTTCTCAAAGCCGAATTGGGCTTCTTCGGTGTCGTCGTGTATACCCTGACACAGACCCCTCGTCGCTGGGGGCATTCGGCAAGCGCCGGAGCCGCGGTTTTCTTTTTTACCTTCGCTCTTCCTTTGCGAATCAGTTGATTTATTGTCGGCATTACTCCTCCAAACGAACGTTCACTCCGCAATTAAATTATCCATACGCAGAAATTCGCACTGTGTATCAATTCACGACCGGGATGTCAAGGCTTTTCTCGTTTTCCGGGGTATTTATTTCCTCGCCTTCAAGGATTTTTTCGTCCCCGTCCTCGATCTTGATTCCCAGCTTTTTATAAATCGGGATCCCCGTGCCGGCGGGAATCAGTCGTCCCATAATGACGTTCTCCTTAAGTCCCCTGAGATAATCGATTTTACCGGACATGGCTGCTTCCGTCAGAACCCGTGTCGTTTCCTGGAAGGACGCGGCGGAGATAAAACTGTCCGTACTGAGGGATGCCTTGGTAATACCCAGTAGAACCGGCTCACCCGTTGCGGGCAGACCGCCTTCGGCAACGGCTTTTTCGTTTTCCTCTTCAAAGATCATCCTGTCGATCTGCTCATCGGCAAGGAAGGATGTGTTCCCGGGATCGTGGATGCGTATTTTCTTGAGCATCTGGCGCACAATAATCTCGATATGCTTATCGTTAATCTTGACGCCCTGCAGCCGGTAGACTTCCTGTACTTCGTCAACGAGATACCGTGCCAGATCCTTCTCTCCCTTGATGGTCAGAATATCATGGGGGTTGCTGGCCCCGTCCATCAACGATTGACCGGCAAAGACACGATCTCCTTCCTGAACGCTGATATGCTTCCCCTTCGGTATGAGGTATTCTTTCGGGTCCCCCACGTCGGGCGTAATAATGACGCGCCGCTTCCCCTTCACACCCTCGCCGTAGGAAACAGAGCCGTCGATTTCAGATATAACGGCGTATTCCTTCGGCTTCCGCGCTTCGAACAGTTCAGCGACACGGGGAAGACCACCGGTGATGTCCTTTGTCTTGGTGGTTTCCCTCGGTATCTTGGCAATGATATCACCGGCCTTGATAAAGTCACCCTCCGACACGACGATATTGGCACCCACGGGAAGCAGATGCCGTGCGATCGTATTGGATCCGGGAACCTTGGCCGTTTTTCCATCCTTGTCCTTGATGGATACACGGGGACGGAGGTCCACATTCCGGTATTCCACGATCACCTTTCGGGAAAGACCGGTAACCTCGTCGACCTGTTCCTGCATGGTCTTTCCTTCCACGATGTCACCGAACTTCATCGTTCCGTCGACCTCCGAGAGGATAGGGATCGAATAGGGGTCCCATTCGGCCAGAATGTCGCCTTTCTTGACCTCACGCGTTTCTTCTATCCTGATGTGTGCTCCGTAGGGAACAGGGTATTTCCCGCGGTTTCTCCCCTCTTCATCGAGGACGTGAATTTCACCGCTCCTGCTCATGACGATGGAGGCACCGGTGCTGTTTCTTTCGGTATGGAGATTGACGAATGTCAGGACGCCGTCATGCCGCGATTCCAGCGTGGAGTGTTCCTCAAACTTTGCCGTACCACCGATATGGAAGGTTCTCATGGTCAGCTGTGTTCCCGGTTCGCCGATTGACTGCGCTGCGATAATGCCCACGGCTTCTCCGATGTTCACCAGATGGCCGTGCGCCAGGTCGCGTCCGTAGCAGCGGGCACAGACACCATGTTTCGACTTGCAGGTGAGCACCGACCGTATGAGCACCTTTTCCAGGCCCGATTTATCTATCTTTTCGGCAAGAGCTTCGTCGATTTCCTGATTGGCGAGGACCAGCACCTCCCCCGTAAAGGGATCCTTGATATCTTCAAGGGCCACCCGTCCGAGTACCCGCTCACCGGCCGCCTCGATGATCTCGCCACCTTCAACAAGGGCCGATACATCGATGCCGTCGAGTGTTCCGCAGTCTTCTTCGGTTATGATACAGTCCTGGGACACATCGACAAGACGCCGCGTCAGATATCCCGAATTCGCCGTTTTCAGTGCCGTATCCGCAAGCCCTTTCCGTGCCCCGTGGGTGGAAATAAAATACTGGAGAACAGAAAGCCCTTCCCGGAAATTCGCGGTAATGGGTGTTTCAATAATCTCACCGGACGGCTTTGCCATCAGTCCGCGCATACCGGCGAGCTGACGCATCTGATCCTTGCTGCCCCGGGCCCCGGAATCCGCCATCATAAAAATCGGATTAATGGTATCACCGGTTTCCTCGCTCTTTTTGACCAGACGCTTATCCGGTTCTTTAACTGCCGACTCAATAATCTCATGCACATAGGGCTTTTCCATGGCTTCCATCATGGCATTGGCAATATCATCGGTTGCCTTGGCCCAAATATCCACCACCTTGTTGTACTTTTCACCCTGGGTGATCAGCCCTTCCATGTGCTGGTTGGTGATGTCCGCGACATTTTTTTCCGCAGTGTTTAAAATATCCCACTTATTTTCCGGAATGATCATGGCGTCGATGGAAATGGAAAGTCCGCCGGCGGTGGAATGTTTGTAGCCGGTGTTTTTCAGC
>CAYTUH010000154.1:0-6446 GCA_964441165.1 uncultured Syntrophaceae bacterium | reverse complement strand
AAAGAAGGTGGTGGTCGCGGGAGGCGGGAATTCCGCCTTTACCACGGCGGCGGACCTGATCAAGGTGGGTGCAACGGTACGCATGGTCAATTTTATCAGGGGATGGCAGGCGGACGAGACCCTTCAGGAGCGGCTTCGGCAGTCCGGCACGGTACAGTTTTTCGAATATCATCAGATCATGAAAATCGAGGGGACGGAACGAGTCGAAGCGGTGGTGGTGAAAAACCGCGACGACGACAGGGAACGGCGGTTCGAGGCGGAGGGGATCTTTATCGAAATAGGCCTGCTTCCGAACAATCACGCCGTGCGGAACCTTGTCGATCTCAATGACGGGGGAGAAATCATCGTGGACTGTTCCTGCCGAACCAGCGTCGAGGGGTTCTTCGCTGCCGGCGATGTAACCACGGTACCCCATAAACAGGTGGTCATTTCGGCGGGAGAAGGTGCCAAGGCGGCCCTCTCGGTCTACGACTACCTCATGAATCGTGGCGCGATATGAGGAGGATGTCATGGCAGTGCTCAAGGAAGAGGACAGGAAGAAACTGAAGGACGTCTTCGGGACCCTTCGGGAACAGGTCATCATCGTGATGTTCACCCAGGAAATGGAATGCCAGTTCTGCGCCACGACCAGGACTCTCCTGGAGGAAGTGGCGATCCTTTCGGACAAGCTCTCTCTTGAAGTGCATGACTTTGTGGCGGAGGGCGACCTGGCGGCTCAGTATGGCGTCGACAAGATCCCCGCGACGATTCTTCGGGGCGACGACGATTACGGCATCCGGTTTTACGGCGTTCCCTCGGGATACGAATTTACCACCCTCATTCAGGACATCCTCGATGTGGGGAAGCGGTCGTCGGGCCTTGATGAAGGGGTGAAGGCCGAACTGGCCAGAATCAACAGGCCGGTGCACCTGCAGGTGATCATTGCCTCCACCTGACCTTACTGTCCCGGTGCCGTGCGCGTCGCCCACCGCTTTGCCCTTGAGAGCGCCCCTAGCCAGGCCGACATGGTGGAAGGGTCACAATATCCCTATCTGGTCGTAAAGTACAACGTGAAGGGGGTGCCACACACCGTTATCAACGAGACGCACCACGTGACGGGTGCCCTTCCCGAAATCGAACTGGCCCGGGAAATCCTGAAAGCTATCGGAAAAGCGGAAGCCACGGAGTAAAAAGGCAGGATGCTCACGCCGGTGCCACCCGGTCCACTCTCCCGCAGACAACCCGGTGCCGAGATGATGAGGAGCGAGGTGGTTATCGAGACCTGTCTGCCAACACCCCGTCCCGTCGGGATGGGGAAAAGCGAATCCTGCGCCCACCACAAAACATGCAACGAATACAGGGACGTGAAACATGTTTCGCGCCGTGTCAGGTGTTCATCGCCGTCCTCACCTCTGCGGTGTCGCCGGGGCGAAAAAGTGATATAACCAACTATATTCTCAAAAAAAACTTGACAAATATCCTAATCAGGGTAGTAATCCATGCTGAATTAAGTGTATTACATTTACAGGACATTTCATGCACATCGCATATCGTTCGTCGTGAGAACCGCCCGCAGCACTTTTTCATGAGGGGCTTCTTGTTGGGGAGACGCCATGGATTCCGGAACCACCGCTCAGCTGTGCCGACTTGTAAATATGGATGATCCGTATGGTGTGTTTGGTGAAGTCAAGACAATCCTGTCCGCCATCTATCCTGGATTTGATTTTGAGACGGTAGCGCACGTCTTCACCGATGTAGTCAACCTCTTTGATGGGAACTATCCGGGATACCGGAAATGCAACACGCAATACCATAATTTAAAACATACCACCGATGCCATGCTTGCCATGACCCGGCTGATGCACGGGGCCATCCTCGCCGGGAAGCACATCAGCCGTGAAAACATGTCCCTCGGCATCGTCAGCGCACTCCTCCACGATACGGGATATATTCAGGAAGCCCACGAAACCGAAGGAACGGGGGCACAATATACCCTGGTACACATCACGCGGAGCATCGAATTCATGAAGCGCTATTTCAGGTCGCAGGAGTGGGTCTCTCTGAACGTTCAGAGCGGCGAGGCGATCCTCTGCTGCACGGGGCTCAATGCAAAAATCGATGATATCCTTTTTGAATCGGGAGAAGTGGTGCTCCTGGGAAAGATGATGGGTTCCGCCGACCTCCTGGGGCAGATGGCCGACAGCACTTACCTGAAAAAACTGCCCGCCCTCTACCAGGAATTTGTGGAAGGACACGTTCCCGGGTACGGCTCTGAAATGGATTTGTTGAAAACGACCCCCCGCTTTTACGAAATCGTACAGCAGCGGTTCGCCGGGGAATTCAGCGGCGTCAATCGCTTCATGACTGAACACTTCAGGGAACGGTGGGGCATCGAAGGTGATCCCTACCAGGAGGCGATCGAAGAAAATGTCAGGCGCCTCGAATATATCCTCCTGCACCATGCCGACGACTATCAGAACCACCTGTAAGGGTGCAACGACCCTCAGTTCGAATCCCCCTGCGGCATGTCGGCTCCCCGTCTCCCGCAGATAGGACGTGCTTTTTCAGGCAAAGTATGTCACATTTTTCCTTTCATGAGCCACTTCCGTTCACGTTCCTGTGCGTTTTCTCCGGACCTCCTGTGCAATCAATGCAGATGGATGTCCATGATGCCGATGCATGCAAGAAGACGGGGTATATGCAGAGCCAACCAGCCACGTGAGAGAAAAAAGGAGGACGAAATGAAGAAAAAGAACATGAAGGTCGTCATCATCGGTGGCGTTGCCATGGGGCCCAAAACGGCGGCCCGTCTCAGGCGGATAAACCCCGATGCGGAAATAACGATTATCGAACGCGGAAAGATACTGTCCTATGCGGGATGCGGCATGCCTTACTGCGTCAGCGGCGACATTGAAGACTGCAAAACGCTCAATTGCACGCCCGTCGGCGTGCCCCGCGATTCCATCTTTTTCCGGAACGTGAAAGATGTTACCGTGCTTGACGGCACGCTGGCCCGGTCAATCGACCGGGAACAGAAAAAAGTCGAAATCGTGAACATCGAGACCGGGGAATACCACTCCCTGCCCTATGACACGCTCGTGCTTGCAACGGGGGGCATGCCCGTGATTCCACCGATCGATGGTGCCCGTCTCAAGAATGTGTTTCGTCTCTGGCATCCCGATGATGCCCTGGCGATACGGGAAATGGTTACTTCGGGAGAGGCGAAAAAGGCGGTCATTATCGGCGGCGGTCTTATCGGCATCGAAATGACCGAGGCCCTCGCGAAACGGGGCCTTACCGTTACAGTGATAGAAATGATGCCCCACATCCTGCCGGGTCTCCTCGATCCCGAGGTTGCCGACTACCTGACAAAGTACGTCCGGACCCAGAATGTGGCGATCATGACCGGTACCACCGTGACAGAGATCCTGGGTGATGATCAGGGGAGAGTGACGGCGGTGAACACCGGGGAACGGCAAATTCCCGCCGATATCGTGCTCACGAACATCGGCGTCAGGTCCAATATCATGCTGGCCCAGGATGCCGGTCTCGAGATCGGTCCTCATCGGGGTATCGTGGTGAACGAATACCTGCAGACAAGCGACCCCGACATCTACGCCGGCGGCGACTGCGTGGAGAACACCGTTCTGACAACGGGCGGAAAGGCCTTTTTGCCCATGGGGTCCACGGCGAACAAGCACGGGCGCACCGTGGCGAACAATATCATGGGCTACGGCGAAAAATTCCGCGGGGTACTGGGGACGGCGGTAGTCAAGGTGTTCGATTACAATGTGGGCAAGACGGGGCTCACGGAGCATCAGGCCCGCGAGGCGGGTATCGACGTGGTCACGACCCTCTGCCCCGCCACGGACAGCCCTCACTACTATCCCACGCATAAACCGATGCTGCTGAAGCTGGTTGCCGATCGTCATTCGCGCAGGATCCTGGGACTCCAGGTTGCCGGTTTCGGCGATACGATCAAACGGGTCGACGTGATGGCGACGGCTCTGTATTTCGGTGCCACCATCGACGATCTGCCGGCCATCGATCTCGGGTATGCACCGCCCTATTCGACGGCCATCGATATCGCCGCCCACGGGGCAAATGTTCTGCGAAACAAGATCGACGGCATCGCGAAGGCTGTAACGCCCATGCAGGTGAAGGAGAAGATCGACCGTGGCGACGACTTTGTCTGGCTCGACGTGCGGTCGCCGGTGGAATATGAAGAAAACCACCTTGAGGATCCGCGCGTGAAACTCCTTCCGCTTGGTATGCTCCGCCGCCGCCTCGAGGAACTGCCCCGGGACAAGGAGATCATCACCTTCTGCAAGATCAGCCTGCGGGGATACGAAGCCCAGACGATTCTGGACGGCGAGGGATTCAAGGACGTCAAGTTCATGGACGGCGGCATCGAGGCGTGGCCCTACGAGGTGGTGGAGAACATCCCGCAGTAACGAGTCGGGGGACGGCTTGCCTCCACCGTTACCGGGAGGCGGCCGGGCCCTTCAGAAGAGATTTTGCCTGCTTCACGTCGTCGTGATTGCCCAGGAGCATGATGACGTCGCCCTGGCGGAAGACCGTATCGCCATGGGGGACAATCACCTCACCTTCCCGCCTGATTCCCATGACCAGGGCATTACCGGGAAGGCGGATCTCCTTTAGTCTGCGTCCCTCGAAGCGGGGGTTGCGCAGCGTTGTTTCGGCGATGTCGGCATTATCCTGGTGCTCCGCAATCATGTCGAAGGCCGCCGGATAAAGCAGGGCGCCCTCGAGGGCTATGGCCGTTGCCAGCGCCGGCTGTATCACCCGCACCCCCAGGTCCTTGAGCCGCGCCATGGCCGACCGGTCATCGGCCCGCGCGACAACCACGGGTATGCCGAAGCGCTCCTTGGCCAAGCGGCAGATGCGGAGATTGGCCTCCCCGTCGTCCAGCGCCGTGACAAGGGCGGCCGCCGCCGGTGCCCCGGCCTCTGCCATCACCTCATAATCCTCCTCGTCGCCGGTTCCCCGGATCGTCCCCTTGCAGTTGTCTCTGCGGGAATATTCATCGGGGCAGGCCAGCACGGAGACCTCCTCCCCCTCCAGGCGGAGTCGTTCAACGAGGAGCGTCGTCAACTGATTCAATCCCACCACGATGATCCCCGAACGGGGGACGTCGCGCACTGCCGGCACCCACCGGTTGAAAAGCATGGGGGAAAAGGTGCAGGTAACCATTGCCACGAGAAGAAGGTCCGCATGAACGGCCTCGCTGATGGCGCCGATCTGAAAGGCCAGGGCCGACGCCGCGATGATGAGTGAGAGCCGCGAGGAGAGCAGGAAGCCGGCGGCGATACTCTCCTTCCACGAGAAGACCAGGGCGGGAAGGAGCTTGATTACGTATGCCGCCGCAACAAGCACCGGCAGGAGAAGCAGCGCCCCCTCGGTGCCAAAGAGGACCGTCACGTCAAATCGGGCACCCACCATGATGAAAAAGATGGGAATGAAGAACCCGTAGCCGAGCGCATCGAGTTTTTCCCTGAAGAGATGCTCTTCATGTCCCACGATAATGCTGGCGATCACGCCGGCGAGGAAGGCTCCGAGGATGATCTCGATGCCCAGGATCTGGGCCAGGGCGACCCAGGTTAACCTGAGAGCAATGGAGCACCGCCTGCGTGCCAGTGTCCCCACCCGAAGGGCGATGCCGAAAATGGAAAGGAGCGTCAGGAACAGCACGAGCTCCAGGATGATGCTCTCCCGGAAGAATCCGAAGACGAGCGAGAGCAGGACCAGTGTGGCAAAATCGGCAATAAGCGCCGCCGTGACGATGATCTGGCCGTATGCCGTGGGAATGATGCCCCGTTCCTTGAGGACGGGGACCACGATTCCCAGCGAAGTGGTGCTGAGAATAAGAGCGACGATGATGGGATGGTCGATGAAGCCCTGCTCCGCGAGAAGCAGGGCGATGATGATGGCGCAGATCAGGGTGATGCCGAACCCCGAAAAGGCGATTACCAAGGGACGCCGGATAAAGGGCCGTCCCTCTGCCGCAGCGCCCGCGGGCAGCAGTGCACTGAGATTGACCTCCATGCCCGACACGAACATGAGGAAAACGAAGCCGAATTCGGCGAGGAATTCGAGGGCCGGGGTGGGATGGACGATGTTGAGCCCGCTGGTGCCGATGATGATGCCCGCGACGATCTCGCCGATCACGACAGGTATGGTGACGCGGCGCACCCGTGAAAGCAGCGCAGGGACCAGAAAGGCGAGAATGGTGATGAGCAGAAGCGAAAAAATGGCCCGGTGCTCATGCATGGGACAACCACCCCCCGTCGTTTATGCCGTCAACAGTGCCTTTATTTCAGGGCCTTCCAGTTTTTCCTTTTCGGGGATGATATCGAGATGGATGCGGGTCCCGGTACGGTGCTGGTTCAGAAGTTCCTGCGGCGCACCCTCGGCAATGATTTCCCCGTAGTCCATGATTGCAATCC
>CAYTUH010000153.1:0-6465 GCA_964441165.1 uncultured Syntrophaceae bacterium | reverse complement strand
AGGGCGGATTAAGGAGGATTCAGAGGGTAAAATCCATCGAAAAAATAAGAACATATGTCATAAATATATCACGATAGGAATATCAAGTCTTCTGACGTCAGCCATTTCCAATGGCCAGCTTGTCTGATGGATGAACCTGACGATGATATTTCACGGAGGGGGGTGATTTTCATCACGACAGACGGAAGCGGATTTCCCACTGACCGTGATTGCAAAAAGAAAGTCTTTCGGATAGACTCATCAAAATTGTCGAGGCCAACGGCTATAGTGGTATGTGATCATGGCGCAAAAGGTACAGGGAAATAAATTGATGAAGACGATGCGTATCGGTTCGCTGGAGTTGCGGAACAATGTGGCTCTCGCCCCCATGGCGGGAATTACCGACGTGGTATTTCGGCTGCTGGCCCGGGAGTCGGGATGTGCGCTCTGTTTTACCGAAATGATAAGTGCCAACGGTCTCGTACGAGGCGGCGGAAAAAGTTATCGCTATCTGGTTTCAACGCCCATTGATACTCCTCTTGGTGCTCAGATATTCGGAGCCGATCCCGGTATACTGTCACAGGCCGCCGAAATAGTAACGGAGCATGGTGTGGATCTTGTCGATATCAATATGGGATGTCCCGTGAAGAAGGTTGCAAAAACGGGAGCTGGCGCCGCACTGATGAAAGATCCCCTCAAGATAGCGTCAATATTAACGGCCGTAAGACGTGCCACGCCATTGCCCCTCTCGGTGAAAATCAGGGCCGGGTGGAAGGGTGATCCGGCGGCGGCCGTCGAGATTGCGCGGATAGCCGAAGACTGCGGTGTCGATTGCCTGATCCTGCATCCGCGAACGGCGGAACAGGGGTTTCGTGGTTTTGCCGACTGGAGCCTGATTCGGGATGTGAAGAATCATATAGCGATACCGCTTATAGGGAACGGGGACATACGTTCTCACGAAGATGCTCATCGGATGCTCGCCACCACGGGGTGTGACGGTATCATGATAGGAAGGGGTGCTCTCGGCAATCCCTGGATTTTCAGAGACACAACGGAATATCTGAAGACGGGGCTGGTTCCTTCGGGGCCCTCTGCCTGTGAGAGGGAGCATCTCATAAGTCGTCATTTGCATATGCTTATCGAACTCTATGGAGACAGGATGGGCGTGAAGAATTTTCGGAAGTTTCTTTTATGGTATACGAAGGGGCTCCGGGGCGGATCGAAGTTCAGGCAGGAGGCCATGTCGATTGTGGAAAAAGAGAAACTGATGGAACGGCTTCATGAATTCCTGAGTATTCTCGAAAGATCTGAAGAAACCAGGGCCGCCTTTTCCTGAGCGATACCGCCGTCGCGTCGACAAGGGCCGGTTTGCCGGGATGCCGGGCAGGTGATGCGGGGGTTGTGTGAAGATAATTCTTCGAAATGTATACTCAAATAGATTCTTGACATTTGATCTGCGACTTGGCATAATCGCAAGGCTAAACTGAAATGTGCCAATTTTTATGGAAAGGTTTCTTTATAAGTGGAGCTGGAGAAATTTAACGAACTCGAAGATAAAGTGAAAGCGGTTGTCGAGGAATATACAATTCTCAAGAAAAGGAATCTCGAACTCGAGGGATTGCTGGAGGGTGCAAACGCGGAGCTGGAGAACACCCGCACGCGGGTAAGGATACTGAATCAGGAAAAGGACGCGGTGCGGACCAAGGTCGATGCGCTGCTGGACATGCTCAGCCACATCAAAGAACCACAATAATACGGGTGGTGAAAAACGATTGAAAAAACGTTTTGCTATAAATGTTTTGGAACAGGATTTATCTGTTTTAAGCGATAAAGGGGATGAGTATGTAGAAAGTGTTGTTCAATATGTGAACGAAAGAGCGAGGGAAATAAAGGAAGCCTCAGAGAATGTGTCGAATTTAAGTATTGCGATACTCGTGGCATTGAATATAGCCGACGAGTTGTTCAAGACAAAAGAAGAAAAAGAACATTTGACGAATACCTTAAAGGGGAGGACTGAAAGACTGATCGAATATATCGACGGCAAGAAAAAGCGAATGACTGATCCCCTGAATTTTTCATGAATGATCAGCATTTAAAGCCGGCACCTCGTTATATGGGCACCTCATACCTTGGTATATTCTTATGTTACATAATGAGAGTAACCTCACGTGGTATCGGGATGCTGCGGTCCGATAGATCTCGGCGAATGAACGCAGGGAATTGAAGTCGATATTTACTGAGGGGAATTTCAGTTCTGATAACAGCCTGTAAGGTTCGTCCCGAGGCCTTTCTTTGGGTAGATTGGGGAATAAAGCTTTCCGTCATTCTCCCGCCTTTCATTCCATACAAAATTAAACCTTAATTGTAAGGATCTTACATGGGGGGAGGTGGATAATTTGAATACATCATGGTGTGCAGTACTGATCATTGGTTGTATCGTTGCCGGCGTTGCCCTGGGATATCTGCTGCGGAAGAAAATGTCAGGCAAGATACTGGAATCGTCCGAGAACCTGGCCCGGAGAATCATCGACGAGGCCAAAAAAGAAGCTGAAAGTATAAAAAAAGAATCCATCCTGCAGGCGAAGGACAATCTGCTCAAGTCGAAGAACGAATTTGAAAAGGAAACACGGGGCAGGAGAGCGGAACTTGATAATGTCGAAAAGAAATTGCGTCTGAAGGAAGAAAACCTCGATAAACGGTTGGATATGATGGTGCAGAAAGAATCCAACATCGAAAAACGTGAACATGCCTTTATCAACAAGGAAGCACTGCTCAACGAGAAACACGAGAAGCTTGATACAATCGTGCGGGAACAACAGGCGAAATTGGAAAAGATCGCGGGAATCTCGTCCGAAGAGGCAAAAAATCAGCTTGTCCAGGCCATGCTGACCGAGGCGAAGCACGAAGCGGCCGGCAAGATCAGAAAAGTGGAAGAAGAGGCGAAACGGGAGGCCGACAAGAAATCCCGGGAAATTCTCGCGTACGCCGTTCAACGCTACGCGGCGGACTTCGTGGTGGAGAACACCGTTTCGGTGGTGAATCTTCCCTCCGATGAAATGAAAGGCAGGATAATCGGTCGCGAGGGACGGAATATTCGTGCCATTGAAGCCGCAACAGGAGCGGACCTGATAATTGACGACACACCCGAGGCGGTGGTGCTGTCCAGTTTCGACCCGATTCGGCGTGAAGTTGCACGGCGGTCTCTTGAAAATTTGATAAGTGACGGCAGAATTCATCCGGGGCGTATCGAAGATGTGGTGAAAAAGGTCAAAACGGAAGTCGATGAGTTGATACGCGAGGCGGGTGAGCGTGCATCCTTTGATGCGGGCGTTCATGATCTGCATCCCGAACTACTCAATCTTATCGGCAGACTGAAATTTCGAACAAGCTTTTCCCAGAATGTTCTCGTGCATTCAATCGAGGTCGCCCATCTGACAGGAATGATGGCAACGGAACTGGGGATGAATGCCAAGGAGGCCAAGCGGGCGGGTCTCCTCCACGATATCGGTAAGGCCATCGATCACGAGGTTGAGGGCACACATGCCGCGATCGGTGCCGATTATGCCCGCAGATTCGGAGAATCCGAAAACATTGTGCAGGCCATTGCCACCCATCACGATGACGGGCAATCCAATACCATTTTAGGGGTACTCGTCCAGGCGGCTGATTCCCTGTCTGCCGCACGACCGGGGGCGCGACGGGAAATGCTTGAAACCTACGTCAAGCGATTGAACGAGTTGGAGGCAATTGCCAATTCATTCAGCGGAGTCGATAAATGCTTCGCGATCCAGGCTGGACGTGAAATACGTATTCTTGTGGAAAATGAGAAGATATCCGATAACGATGCCGTGATGCTCTGCAGAGATGTTATCAAGAAGATTCAGGATGAACTGACCTATCCGGGCCAGATCAAGGTGACGGTGATTCGGGAGATGAGGGTCAGCGATTTTGCAAAATAAGAAAGATGATGAATGAAGATACTTTTTGTGGGAGATATCGTGGGCAAACCGGGGAGAAGGGCCGTTCAGAAGCTCCTTCCCCGCATCGTTGAAGAGCAGAAAATAGACATCGTCATAGCAAATTGTGAAAATGCCGCCGGTGGATTCGGCGTTACCGAAGAGGTTATCGAAGAGCTCTACAAGTGCGGAATCTATGTCTTGACGTCGGGAAACCACATCTGGGACAAAAAGGATGTGATGAACTTTATCGATCATTTCGAGACGCTGCTCCGCCCGGCCAATTATCCCGACGGACTCCCGGGACGGGGGGCCGTGGTTACCACGGCGAAGAATGGTACCTCCGTGGGAATACTCAACCTCGAAGGCAGGGTGTTCATGCGGCCTCTCGAGTGTCCCTTCAGGACGGCGAAAAAAGAGGTCGCGGCACTCAAGCAGCACACCAGTATTGTCATCGTTGACATGCATGCGGAAGCAACATCGGAAAAGCAGGCACTGGGCTGGTTCCTCGACGGCAAGGTAAGCCTGGTTGTGGGTACGCACACCCATGTCCAGACGGCCGATGAACGGATTTTACCGCACGGGACCGCCTATATCACCGACGCGGGTATGACGGGTTCTTTCAATTCCGTGCTGGGAATAAAAACGGATATCGCCATCGAAAGATTCCTGACACTCACACGGCACAAATTTGATGTTGCACGGGGAGACGTCTGGCTTCAGGGTGTTGTGGTGGATGTGGACGATCAAACGGGCAAGAGTTCACGGATCGAGCGGATCAGCATGAAGCTCGATGGTTGACATATCCTTGAAAGGCGATATTCCGCCTGCAAAGGAAAACGCTTAACATTGACGTGCCGCCTATGCCGGACGGAGGTGTTCCGTTACAGAACGGGGTCTGTTGTACTGTATCCCCGGGGCATTGCAGGTTACAAGGTCCGCAGATCATGCGGAATGGATCCGGCACGACACAGAAGATGAATCATGCACAAAGGTATTGTAATCAAGCAGTCCACTGCGGGCAGAAGGGGACGCAGCAGCGTTGAAGCGTTTCCCCGGCGCAGGGACGTTTAAGGGTGATTGCCTACAGCGATAAAGGGTTTTATTGAAATGAGCGTATACGATGTCTTGGAAGAACGTGGTTTTATTGAACAGGTTACCGAGGAAGAGCCGATTCGCGTGCTGCTCGGGCAGGAACGCATTACCACTTATATAGGCTTCGATCCCACTGCATCGAGCCTCCATATCGGAAGCCTTGTCCCCATCATGTCGCTGGCACATATGCAGCGTCACGGACACAGGACCATCGCCCTCGTGGGAGGTGGAACAGCGCTTATCGGCGATCCGAGCGGAAAGACGGAAATGCGAAAAATACTGACCCGTGATGAAATCGATCAGAATGCAGCGGCGATTCAGCAGCAGTTATCGCAATATATCGATTTCAGTGAAGGGAAGGCACTCCTTCTCAACAATGCTGACTGGCTTGTGCCGCTCAATTATATCGAGTTTCTGCGTGACATCGGCCGTCACTTCAGTGTGAACAGAATGCTGGCGGCCGAAAGTTACCGGATGAGACTGGAGACGGGACTCAATTTTATCGAGTTTAACTATATGCTCCTTCAGTCCTACGATTTTTGTTACCTGAGCAGACATTACGACTGCCTGCTTCAAATGGGGGGAAACGACCAGTGGGGGAATATCGTGGCCGGTATCGATCTGGCCCGAAGGCTCGATGAAAAGAGGATCTACGGTATCACCTTTCCGCTCCTGGTAACGGCTCAGGGCCACAAAATGGGAAAGACGGAAAAGGGAACCATATGGCTCGATGCACATCGCACGAGCCCCTACGAATATTTCCAATACTGGATCAATACCGATGACGCCGACGTGGAGAAATTCCTGGCACTCTTCACCTTTCTGCCCATGAACGAAATCAGGGAAGTGAAGAAACTGAAAGATGCCGACCTGAACATGGGGAAAGCGGTGCTCGCCTATGAAGCCACGAAGATAACCCATGGTGAGGAGGCGGCACTGGCAGCGTGGAAGGCATCGGCAGGCGCCTTCAATCTCAGGCCGGTGAGCCGTGAACTCTTCCCTTCCAGCTCTATTCCCCGATATGGCGTTGACCATGACGTGTCTGCAATTCCATGCGTGGAAAAGAGAAGACATGATTTTGAACAGGGCATTGCCGCCTTTGAGCTTTTTCACGAGGTTGGTCTCTGTACGTCCAGGGGCGAGGCGAGGCGATTGCTGGCCCAGGGAGGCGGATACGTGAACTGTCTTCCGTTGCAGGCCTTTGATGAAAAGATCACCGTCGGCCATGTTGATGAAAACGGCGAAATTCGTTTGAGAAAAGGAAAGAAGCGGTATACAATCATCCGCATTGTCGGGGGAGAATAAAAAGAAGAATATGAGAAGCATCCCTGATTCAGGGGAGGAGGAACGTTATGGATAAAAAAGGTTTGATCGATATGCTCAATCGGGATCTCACCGATGAGCATGCCGCGGTTGTTCGCTACCTTGTACACGC
>CAYTUH010000152.1:0-6497 GCA_964441165.1 uncultured Syntrophaceae bacterium | reverse complement strand
GTCGGCATAGTCAACATCGATGAGATGACCCTCGCCGGGCGGCGGGCACCGCATGTAGAGCGTGAGAAACAGGCGATCGTTCTTCATGATCATCTTCGAGATGGGCATGTACAGGGGCGCATGCCGGGGGAGCAGTGTAATGGTGGCATCCATTTCACAGAGCGGGTTTCGCTCCTGAAAAGAGAAATTGGCATGATGCCCCACATAGCCCCCGATGTTGGTAAAGGTCTGGCCGTCCGGTTTGAAGACGTCCATGAGCTCACGAAAGGCCGAGAGGTAAATCGCCCTGTTTTCATTCCGTCCGCGGTAGAATCGGTAGACGATAAAGGCCGTGACGGCAAAGATGAGCACTACGAAAGGAAAGGTGACAGTGTGTGCTGTCCCGTACATTTCATATCCTTTGATACACTGTTTCCTGAGTTATTCCTTGATGACGGAGGGAAGCCAGCGATAGACCGGCATCAGATATCGGCCCACCTGGGTTTCCCGGGGGATCATAAAGATGAAACCTTTCTTCTGTTCCGGAACGATTGCGATATGCCGTATGGTACCCGGTTCGGGATTATTCTGGATGAATTTCAGAACGTGGTCGCGCATCGGGAGGCTCTGGTAGTAAAGATGAAAATCAAAACGTCCCCATTTGATTGTCTCCCTGTTCAATCTTTCCGCATTCGTGATCTGCGAATGCCGGAATCCGTCATACTTCGTTTCTATTACATGGACCTCTGCCGGTGGTGTGCGCTTCAAGTAGATCGTGATAAAGAGCCGGTCATATTTGCGTATGAGCTTCGAGAGGGGCAGATAAAGCCATGAATGGCGCGGCAGCAGCGTGATCGTCGCATCCACCCGGGAAAAGGGTGCCCCCTTCTTCTTGATAAAGAGATTGGCGTGATGGCCGATTGCGCCACCGATGTTGGTAAAGGTCTGGTCGTCGGGTTTTACCACCTCCATAAGTTCGTTGAAGGCCGCCAGAAAAATCTTCCTGTTGTGCCGTCGGCCCCAGAAATATCCGAAGGTCAGCAGAAAACTGAACGCGACGAAGAGAAAGAATACCGGCTGTGTAATCAGGTGTTCGTATTTGAACATAGCAGTCTTCTACAAAAACAGTGAAGTGATATGTTCGCGCACATCGTACAATGTATTTTTCGCACCGTCAAGCAGGGACGACGAGAGGTTCACCCGTTGTATGGGGATACCCTGAACTTTTTTGCCGATAACGTCGTCAACACGGTCCGCCATGGTGGTATTTGCGTCGGTTACCTTGTTGTCGATAAGGAGTCGGAGGGGAAGACCGAGTTCCTGGAGGCCTTCGATGAGCCGTTCCGACTCCCTCAGCGAGAGCACGTCGGGATTGTAGACGAGGACAACGGAACAGTTCCTTCCCTGCAGTATTGCATTGAGCTCCTGGTAATTTTTGTCGAGTGCTTTCAAGCGTTTTATGGCTTCATCGTCTTCTTCGCGGTAATCGAGAACCGTTTCTTCCTTGTCGAGGGTGCCCCGTATCCGATGGATCGTGTACCGTTTTTCCAGGATGGTGCGACGAATCTGGATCAACCGTTCAATCCAGGTAATCGTTACCCTGGGGAGTGCAAGAAATCGCAAGGTCAGACCCGTCGGCGGCGTGTCGAATATTATGTAGTCGAAGGTATTTTCCGATCTGATGGTCTCTTCTATGCTGGTCAGGAGTGCGTATTCTTCGATGCCGGGAGAGTATTTCAGCACCGAGAAATAATTCTCGAGGTTGATGGTCTGCAGATAGCGGTACGTTCCCGTCAGCACTTTTATTTCCCGCTGCAGGTACTCCCGGGAGAGCTTTTGAAGGTCTATTTCCTTGAGAAAGAGATTCTTCGAAAAACGGGTTTTCCTGTCGTTCAGGCTCGTTCCGAATATGTCCCCGAGGTTGTGGGCCGGATCGAGCGATACAATGAGCACCTTGTGCGATTGAGAAAGCTGCCATGCCGACGCCGCCGACATGGTGGATTTTCCAACTCCACCTTTACCGGTATAGAAAATGATTTTCATCAGTCGATACCCAGTGTCCCGCACATCTCGGCGAACATGTCGCTTGCATCTTTCGCACGCTGGTTCAGGACCTGCAATTCTCTTTCCAGGTGGGGCAGCAGTTCAACGGCGAGAAAGGTCGGCGGCGATGGAAAGCCCACAAAAGAACCGAGCAGGAGCAACGCAAAGATGTTTTCCAACTCCTCCATTTCCATGACGGTAAGGGCCGACACGCTCTCGCGGTGCGTCGCGTCAAAATCTGACAGGACATGTCTGAGGAAACGAAGAATCGAAAATCCCATAATTCTGTACAAACCTCACTTTCCAAGAAAAGGCCGATGTACGCGTATACTAACGTACATCGGCCTTTCTGTGCAACTCTTGAAAACGTTAATCTACTTTGTACGCCTTGGTCCTGATAAAATCAAAAATGAACACGAAGTTCAGGAGGAACATGATCACGAGAATAACCATGACCGTCCATCCGGGACCGGGTTTCGCCGCAATGGCACCGGGCTGCACCACCACCATGAACCAGATCAGGGCGGCCGTCACGGTAATCCAGAGGAGCCATGCCGGGATCACCGCGGCATTGGCGAAGTTGGATTTCATTTTCTTTGCCACAAAGGCGGCGCCGGTCATCAATGCGATGGAGGCGATGAGCTGATTCGCCGCTCCGAAGGACCCCCAGATAATGAGCCAGTTACCACTCCAGGCAAGGTAAATACCGATGGCCGCGGGAATCATGGAGGCGAGCCAGCGGTTTGTGAGGAGGTTGTATACTCCTTCAGCCGAATCTTTCAGGGGGGCTGCCATTTCCGAGAGGCAGTAGCGGGCAAGGCGGTTGGTCGTGTCGAGGGTGGTCATGGCGAAGGAGGCGACCCACATCCCGGCGAGGACTTTCACGTAGACCGTCGGAATGAATGAGAGCCATGTCCCTCCCACCATGTCGGCGTAAGACTGGACAAAGAGGTTTGCCCTTGAGAGACCTACCTTGGCGGACGCCGGTGTAAAGGCTGTCGCCCAGTTGCTGAGATTCAGCGTTTCGACCGTGACGCCTGCATTTTTAAGGGCAGTGTAACCGAATCCGGCGATGGATACTATGACGATGGTGGAGAGGAATCCTTCCGTAAACATGGCGCCGTAGCCGATCATGAGGGCATCGCTTTCCTTTTCAAGCTGTTTTGACGATGTGCCCGATGCCACCAGGGAGTGGAATCCCGAGAGGGAGCCGCAGGCGATGACGAGAGGAATGGCCGGCCAGAAGGGTGTCGGTTTCCCACCGAGCAGAACCGGAGAGAACGCTGAAAAGGCAGGTACCTCGAAACCCCTGAAGGCGAAGACGGCGGCAAGAAACCCCACCACCAGTCCGGCGTAGAGGAGCCAGGAGTTGAGGTAGTCCCGTGGTTGAAGCAGGATGTTGACAGGGATTGCGGCGGCGATGATGATGTAGAAGAAGAAGACAAGCATCCAGGTTCCGTAGGATGCGGCAATGGGTGTCTTCGTGCCGAGCCAGATCGCCACGGCAAGCATGACGATGCCGATGATCGTAGCGAGGCTGAAGTTCATTTTCACCCGGTAGAGAAGGACGCCCAGGATAAGTGCGGCGACGATCTTCCAGATATAGGCGGAGGCGATGGCCGGTGTCTTGACGAACATTCCGCCGACGATAGCCGCAAAGGCCGCCACGACCAGGATGAGCAGGAAGAAGACGATCCAGTAAAAGGCATAACCGGTCCGTTTTCCCATGAGATCGGTGGCCACGAACTGTACCGATTTCCCGTCATACCGGACCGAGGCCATCAGTGAAAGGTAGTCGTGAACGGCGCCGATAAAGATGTTGCCCAGCCAGACCCAGAGAAGGGCCGGTGCCCAGCCCCAGCATATTGCCAGGGCGGGGCCGATGATAGGGGCCGCGCCGGCAATGGATGCGAAATGATGGCCGAAGAGCACTTCCTTGCGGGCGGAGATGTAATCGACTCCGTCGTAGAGGCGTTTGGCGGGTGTTTCGTTGTCATCCGAAGCCATGACGACATCTCGCTCCAGTTTCCGTCCGTACGTCAAATAGAGGGCCACGTAAATCAAAAAACCGATGATAATAATTAATGTTGTCATTCCTTACCTCCTTTTTGATTAGGTTGGAAATATGCATTACACATTTATCTTACGCTCTACTCATACGTACACTCACTGTGCAAAGAGCAACGGACTACCTCGTCAGACTCCGGTGCGTTGGACTGCCTGCTTGAATGCCTTTCTCGCGGAAGCCGGTAGTGCCTCCCGATGAGGGCGTTGGAATTTTCGGGGTAAGAAAGAATCGTGAATGGCGACTGATCGAAGGGGGGCGGGAACATGGAACTCCTCTGCAACTGTCCGCAAGATATGGGGTTCTGTAAATCCACGTGTACAATCCTTGCCCGCGACGGTTGTTACGTTACCTTGTTATCTGCGTACTCAATCCCGGAACGATGAATGATGCCTTAAATATTCCACATTGCACAAATTTTTACTCTTCCCGCAATCGAAAGTCAATTATTTTTTCAACCACAGCGCCGGCGAAAGGGGCCTGTCTCTGATCCATCGGCTCTTCCGGCAGCGATAACAGCAGCTATAATTACTGCAGCTATAATTACTTGACAAAACAGAGGAGCTCTTTACAATAGAGGCATTCGACACAATCATCTTCATGTCTGTACTCTGATCTTCCGTTGCCACCCTCGCGTTGAAGATGGGTCGTGTTCAATCTACGCACCGCCTGAAACCTCGAAATCAAAACAGGAAGAACGGGTTCTTGTCCTGTAAAGACCCCGCGCTTCAACGCAGGTGCTCCAGGAAATCCCGTTCATGATCAACGATGGCTGCATGCCGTGGCATGGTGCGACCTGTCCGCCGCGATGTGCCGGGGAGGTGTATATGACAATAAGAATCACCCTGAAGCCGTTCCGGCACAGGATGAATATCCGGCAATTGGGTGTCTCCCTGTGCGCCGTCAAAAAGGCTTTAAGATGAGGGAACTGTCATGCTTGAGGTTTTTCTTTTAAACACGATTCTTGTCGTCTCCGCGGTGATCCTTCTCTGGATCATCAGTCTCATAATAAGAGACGCCAGTATCGCCGATGTATTTTGGGGTCTGGGCTTCGTGCTCATTGCGTGGAACACCTTCTTTCTGGGTGAAGGCTACCCCGTGAGAAAGATACTCATGCTCGTGCTGACAAACATCTGGGGGATTCGTCTTGCCGGCCACATTTTCTGGCGGAACAGAGGCAAGGAGGAGGACTACCGTTACCGTGAGATGCGGCACCGGCACGGCGAAAAGTTCTGGCTGGTAAGTTTCTTTGAGGTGTTCCTGCTCCAGGGGTTCCTTATGTTCGTCATTTCTCTCCCCCTGCAGATCGGGCAGATATCGGCTCAACCTTCCGAAATTACGGTTTTGGACAGTATCGGTTCGATACTCTGGGTTACGGGATTTCTTTTCGAAGCGGTTGGTGATTTCCAGCTTGTCCGGTTTCTCGCCCGTCCCTCCCATGAGGGTACGGTGATGAACAGGGGGCTCTGGGCCTACTCCCGGCATCCCAATTACTTTGGCGAAGCCTGCATGTGGTGGGGACTGTTCATTATCGCACTGTCGGTGCCCTTCGGCATGGTAGCCCTTGTCAGTCCCCTGACCATTACCTTTCTGCTCCTCAGGGTGTCCGGCGTTACAATGCTTGAAAAAGATCTTAAACAGGCAAATCCGAAATATGCCGAATATATCCGTACCACCAACGCTTTTATTCCGTGGTTTCCGAAGCGCAGGAAGTAAGCAGCATGGCGGTTTTCCCTCGATCTGAAAAATGAGGAGCCCGATGGGACTCAAGGAGACAAAGCATCGTTATGATCGTATCGCCCGTTTCTATGATGTCATGGAATCTCCCATGGAGGCCTTCGCCTTGTCCGGGTGGCGAAAAGAGCTTCTTTCGTCGGTGCGGGGAAGAGTGCTGGAGGTGGGGATCGGCACGGGGAAAAATCTTGTCTGGTATCCTCCGGGAATCAGCCTTGTGGGAATCGACATCAGTCCGAAGATGCTGGAACGTGCAGCAAAACGTGCGACAATCCTTCACAGGGAGGTCTCACTCGTGGAAATGGACGTCGAAGGAATGGCCTTTCCCGATGACTGCTTCGATTATGTCATTTCCACCTGTGTGTTCTGCTCCGTGCCCGATCCCGTAAGGGGATTGAAAGAAATCAAGAGGGTTCTCAAAGCGAAGGGTTCGGCCCTTTTTCTGGAACACGTGAGGAGTGAAGCACCCGTAATGGGTGTACTTATGGATATGGTGGATCCGATAATACATTGGGTGATGGGACCCCACATCAACCGGAGAACCGTCGACAATATGAAAAAAGCGGACCTGAAGATTGCATCACTTGAAGAGGGGTGGTCCAAGATCATGAAAAAGATCAATGCCACACCGGCAATGCCGAAGATTTCATTTTCATACAGATCAAAACTGATGCCC
>CAYTUH010000151.1:5322-6547 GCA_964441165.1 uncultured Syntrophaceae bacterium | reverse complement strand
GGGATGTCTCCGTCATCCTCCAGTTCCACGGTGTGGTGGATTTCCACGACGGCTTTCCAGAGAAGAAAAAGTCCTCCCGCCAGGAGAATCATATCCCTGACCGAGAAATTCATGATCACCGGTTCCGTCAGATTCGCGAGCGCTAAAATGGCGATGAGCAGGAGTATCCGCGCGATAAGCGCCAGTCCGAGGCCGAGTATCCGTGCCTTGTTCCGTTTCGATTCCGGTAAACGTCCCACAAAGATGGTGATGACGAGGACATTGTCGACACCAAGCACCAGTTCCAGACCGATCAATAACATGAGCAACGCGATTGCATCTGCCATGGTTCATCCCTTTTGCTGCACACATTTCCTGTCGTTGGAAGAATGCGGCGGTCGGCTCCCGCGATACCTGCCGCCGCCATGCACTCACGGTTCAGTCTCTGAGGTACCCCGGCAGATCTTCTTCATCCATCCCCTTGAAACTGCACATCTCGGGGCATGTCTTGCAGGGGCCTTTTATCGATCCGAGGGGCGGCTCCCCCTTGATTCCCTCGATGAAATCCCTACAGGAGTTGACGTCCTCTTCATCACCCTCGATGACAAAGGTGACCATACCTTCTGAGCCGCCGTATCCTCCCGCGGCGAAGGGGATTGCCGTGACGTCGAAGAGCTGTTCGATGGCCTCTATTTCCGTGACAACATTTCCGTCTGCCACACAGGCCATACCCACGGGTGCTCCGATAGTTCTGGTCAAACGAAGCCTTCCCCCGTATTGGGCGGCCAATTCCACGGAGGGGATCAGCTTTTCAAGGCCCACCGGGTAGATGGTCTGCACCCCCTGGGCCTTCGCCGCCAGATAGAATTGGGCCATGGTGCCGCCAAGGGGACTCGCCATGGTTACACCCACGTTACCTGACGGATCGAGGGCGTTGGCCCCCTTCAGTACCATGTCACCGGGGCCGAGCTTGTCGATGACCGTCCCCGGATCCACTTCAATCACCTTACCCTTGTGAAGCGTCACGGGACGTCCACGGTTTCCCGCGGGAAGTACGCAGAGGATTCCCCGTATCATCTGGCCCGCCGCATACCGCTCCTTGTCGATGGATTCATTAAGCAGTTCCTCGACAATGTAGGCATTGGTGGTACCCCTCCCGTTGAGCAGGTACCCTTCATCCCGGGCAGAAACTATCGCTTTTTGCTGTTTAACTCAATCCGAGCATATTTCGCATTGCCGGATATTG
>CAYTUH010000151.1:0-5312 GCA_964441165.1 uncultured Syntrophaceae bacterium | reverse complement strand
CCAGCTGTGCGGCGGGGGAGATCTCGTCAGGCGCGATCGCCTTGGCGATGAGCCGTTTCGATTCGGCGGGGGTTAAAGAAAACAGTGCTTCCATGATACACCTCCCTTTAAGAGTTGTGTACTGCTTGTATGCTTACTCCGGTTTGGATGTCTGAAACTCGACTGTACCACATCGAACCAGGGTTAAGTGTAAGTGAATTTCATATACAGTCAAGAAAATAGTATGCATGTTTGTCGGGGAAGAAACCGTAGTAACGGAGGGGAATGTTGCATAGCGCAGATTACAGAAGAACCGGAGAAGACCTCCGAAGTTGTGCGGTAACGGGAAGTCTCGAAAAGGTGTGTGAAGTGTCCCTCGTCCGACGGAACGGGAGGCCTGCGGTTTTCAGCAGATCTGCCTGATTTATCCGACCGTCAGAAGCCGTTTCATGAATTCCTGATCCTTGACCACCTCCTCGAAGGATGCAGTGACGAAGGTGACCTCCTTCGACAGACCCCGGTAGGTGCATCTGAATTCGTGGGAATCGTCAACGTCGATGACATGAATCTCCGTGCCGGGCGACAGGCTCTTCTTGAGGATTGCCTTGATGTGCACGTCCGCCTCGGGCATGGAGTAACCGATAAAGACAACCCGATTACTTTTGCGTATCTCCCGCGACGCCTCCGAGAAGAGGCTTGAAAGCACCGGGTGCGAGAGGTCCTTCAGGTGGGACGGGGGAATGAGCAATGTTTGAAAGAGGCTTTCACAATAGGGGCAGTGATTGTGGCGGGAATCGTCATTCGCACCGTTTCTGCCGCCGTCATGGCGCGATGCCGATTCACAGTAATTGATGTCGATGCCCGTGTCCCAGGGCGTCAGGAGGACCTGGTTGCAGCAGTTGCAGTACCGCCAGTTCAGCCCTCCATGGAGTTTTATCATTTTGACGGAAAAGGGTTCGACGCCCTCCCGTGAAATCACCGGTTCCCGGGGATTGATCCACCAGTTCGACAATCCCAGGCTTTCGTTGTAGTCGTAGTTCATCAGGGGAATGCAGTAATCGAGATAGCCGTTGAAGGGGTACATGCATTCGAAGGTGCTGTCCAGGAGCGTGTCGTAGTTCAGGGTGATGACCGATATGTTCCGATTTTTTCGATAAATCGAATTCCAGAAGAGGTGGTGCACGTCGCTGGCCCCCTTCGTTTCCCTGCTGACGGCGAAGTGGATGAGCCTGATGAGGGACTCCCTGATGCTCCTGACCTGTGCCGGTGAACAGCCCTTGTGGAGGGACTCGTTCTGATTTACGAAGTAGTCCAGGAATCCGAAGACCGATTCGAGGGTGGGATAGTATCCCCCATCGTCGTCCCAGACGAAGTTGCCGCCCATGAATCCCTCGAAGCTGCTGAATGCCCGGGAATTCTTCAATTCATCGTTGCGACCCGACAGAATGATGGGCAGGATGGTTTTCTGAAGCGGTGCGCCGCCGGCGTATGACGTTCCCGCACCCAAAATGAAGACGACGTCACGCCGTTCGGGATACTTGTAGACGGTTTCGGTGACGTTCTCCGACGATTCCGGAAGAATCTTCATGCCCATGGAGTGTGCGTACAACTCCGCCAGATACTTTCCTTCACCCGTCTTCCACATGAGCCAGCCGTTCACCGCCTTCCGGTCGCCTGCCTCTGCGATGCAGTGGACGGCGGAATAACTGGGTGAATAGACCTCCTCGCCGATCTGAATCCCCTGGGGCCGGAGCGTTCCCCTGAAGGTGATCTGCTCACCGCGGTCGGAATGGTAGTCGAAGAAGAGGGGTTCGCCGCCACGAAGGAGGTCCTTGTCGAACAACTCCTGGAAGGGTCTCGTGATCACCCTTTCATTGGTCTTTGGTTTCATCTTCCCACTGCCGTTGATGCATGAATGGATGACCTGTTGACCGTCTGCGGCATGCCGGCATTTTCCCGACTCACTGATACCGGAACGCCCGGACCTTCTCCAGTTCATCAAGGTCCCACTGGAGGTCCATCTCCCGGAACATCGTGCGGGCCTTTTCGAGGTAGCCCTCGGCGGTGATGCCGTCCAGTTCTTCAAATCTGCTTGCCGGTTCCATGAGGCGCTTGCCCACCTCGAAACAGGTGCGGGAGAGCTCTATTTTTGCACCGAGGCGTTCACCTTCTTGTATACTTCTTCGCCACCATCTGGGGGCTTTCTTCTGCCTGTTGACGAGCCAGTAGTATACTCCCATGAGCCTGAACGATTCGGTTCTCTCGGTCGCGACTTTCCTTCTCGTAAGAGATAAGGCGGCCTTCCCGCTTTTCAGGGTGGCTTTGCCGAATTTCCTGACCTCATTTCGGTTGTCCGTCAGGATTGCTTTTTCCAGCATGGTCAGGTTGTACAAAAACAATGCCATTACATGATCGCAGTACCAGATGATAAAGATTGTCTCCTTACCGACTTGCCCTATGAGCTTCTCGGCTTCTTCAATTGTTTCACGGGCTCCATCGGGATTACCCGCTAAAATCTCGATTCTTGTTTTAGTCCCCAGACATTCCACTATTCTGCCGTACCATTTTGTTTTATTGGAGTGGATGATTGCTTTTTCCACATTACTTCGGGCATCATGAAGCTCCCTCTTTTTCATTGATGTCTTCGTTTTCAAGACAAAGACATCGGATTCCGCATGCTCAAAATTATAATCCTCATAGATGCGGTGCAGCCTCTCGATAATGGTTTCGCAGGCCTTGAAATCTCCCGTTTCAACTTTCATGTATCCTAAAAACAGCAAGTGGCCGGTAATTAATGGGAAATCACCGATTCTCACCCCGCCGTTGATAGCCTCCTCATCGATCTCCCCCTGCCAGTTACCGGTGTGACAGTTCAAACCATGTTCGGCAGTTCTATAAAGATAAAGCGATACCTCTCTCTTTTTGCCGGCGATACTCTTCCGGACATAATCCAGAAATTTCCCCGCTATGGGCAGAGAGATGCCGCTGAGGCAAAACAGTATGCTGCCCCCTGTCAGTTCATTAAAAAAGGCCTGGGATTTTGAAATGTCATATTGGAAGGCCTGTTTAATCGCGGTGATGTTTTCCACAAAGCATCTTTTTGCATCTATGAAAATAAGCGCGGTAGCTATTTTCATCGTTCTTTGCTGAATCCGGTCGTCTGTTTCGGTCGGTGTTTTCTTCCTTCGGATTGAAGGGAGATACAAATTCAATAGTATTGAAAATAGGTTTATGATGAGTTTGGGAATAATGAGAATCAACGTTCTTTTTATTTTTTCGCCACGATGGATGACCGATCTGTCAAAGTAATCGACAGCTTCTTTATAAAATCCTTTGTTCAGAAAGGCATAGGCGATATTTTCTTCCATGCCTGCAAGCGTGTGGTGGTCGACATCCTCCCCATGTTTCCTTATATAGAGCTCTATGGCTCTCTGGTAATAGTGAAGCGCCTCGCTGGATGCGGACGACTTGAGGGCTTCCTCACCCGCCTTCAGCATGTATTCTTCCGCTTTGTCCCAGTCTTCTGCATTGATGTAATGGGAAGAGAGGATCCCGTAAAATTCATGGAGCCTTTCGCTGAAGACCTTCTCGATGGAGTCGGCCACACTCTTGTGGAGTTCCCTGCGCCGCTGCATGAGGATCGAGTCGTAGGCGACCTCCTGCGCCAGGGCGTGGTTGAAGAGATACTCCAGTTCTTCCATTCGTCTCCGTTCTTTTATGAACTGAATCTCCTCCAGGTACGTGAGCCTGCCGTCCATGTCCTCGATGGTCCAGCCCACGTCGGCCAGGATGCGGTAGAAGAAGTTCCGTCCGATCACCGAGGCGGTCTTCACCAGGTCTCTGGTATTCCGGTCAAGCCGATCGATCCGGGCCATGAGGACCTCGTTGATGGTGCGGGGGATGCTCATGGAGGCAAGCTTGTCCGTTACCTCGAAGCCCCCGTCCTTTATGACCACGGCGCCTTCGTCGATGAATGAGCGCACCACCTCCTCGATGAAGTAAGGGTTGCCGCCCGCCCGTTCGACGATCTGTTCGCGGAGTCTTGAGGGGAAGCCCCTGACGTTAAGGAGATTCGCAATCAGTGCCTCGGCGTCCGCTGCATCCAGGGGCTGGAGAATGATTTCCCGAAAGCGTGCCGGATAGGATTCTCCCATGATGCCGCTGATACGTTCGCCCGTTTCCCGGTATCCGGGCCGGAAGACATTGATAAAGACGACCTTCTCTTTTTCCACGAGACGATAGAGCGATTCCAGCATCTCGAGAGAACTTGTGTCGGCCCAGTGGAGGTCCTCCAGGATCATCACCAGGGGCGCTCTTTCCGCCGCCTTCGTGATGAGATCGCGGATATTCTTCAGGATCAGCTTTTCCAGGGCCTCCCCCTCGATGCCCCTGACCCGCTCCGCATGCCTGCCCGATAACTTGATGCCCATGAGGGTGGCCACAAAGGGTAGGATCTCCCCGAGGGCTTCGGGGGCGAGGGAGCGGATGGAAGACTCCAGCTTGGTGAAGACCGTTCTCTCGGAATCCTCTTCGGTGATCCGGGCCCAGTTCTTCAGGAGGTTGGTGATGAGGTGGTAGCCGAGGTTCGCGCCCGTGGAGATGGCGCGGCCCTCCAGCAGGGTGACTTTCTTCATGACGGAGCTGTTCTTCAGCTCGGCGATAAGGCGCGACTTGCCGATGCCTGCCTCGCCGATGACGTTCGCGACGGAGCCTTCGCCGTTGACTGTCTTCATGATCTGGAACTCGAGCCGGTTGAGCTCGGTGTCCCGCCCCACCATGACCGATGAGATCTCGCGGTCCGTGCTCTGCCTCACCCGGAACAGTGTTTCCCTGACGGAGAGCAGCTCATAGACCGGCACCGGTTCCGCCTTTCCCTTAAGGGCGATGGGCTCAAGGGCCTTGTACGTGAAGCCTGACCTGGTGGCACGATACGTGGCGGGCCCCACGAGGATCTGTCCCACCCGGGAGGCGTCCTCCAGGCGGGAGGCGAGGTTGACCGTGTCGCCCATGACGGTGTAGTCCTGCTTCTCCGAACCGCCCACCATGCCGGCCAGAACGGAACCCGTATTGATCCCGATGTGGAGATTGAGGGGGATTGCGAGGTGTTTCTCCCTGTTGAACTTCTGCAGACAGTTCCGCAGCTCGATAGCTGTGTTCACCGCCTGCAGGGGGGCGTTTTCCATCGCCTGCGGGACTCCGAAGAGGGCCATGACGCAGTCGCCGATGAACTTGTCGATGGTGCCGCCGTGCTCCCTGATGCACTCCTCCATCATGCAGAAGCAATCATTCATGGTACAGGTGACTTCTTCGGGGTCCATCTTCTCCGACATGGC
>CAYTUH010000150.1:0-6548 GCA_964441165.1 uncultured Syntrophaceae bacterium | reverse complement strand
AGATCCAGTGGGCGGACGGTCTTCCCAAGACCAGAAGCGGCAAGATCATGCGCAGGATTTTGAAGAAGGTCGCGGCCAACGAGGTCGATGACATGGGCGACACCTCAACCCTGGCCGATCCTTCGGTAGTCGACGATATCGTCAAAAACAGACTGTAAAATTGTTGTATCGTGAACCGGCCCGGAAACGGGCCGGTTTTTTACAGATAACAGATGGCCATTAAAGAACAGAGAGGATGAGTGAAGGGGCACAGATGCTGATGCCGTCATTTGTCCGCGAAAGGAGGTTATTGTGAACATAGTTGCATGTGTAAAACAGGTTCCCGATACGGAAGCATTGATCAAGGTAAAAGCGGATGGGTCCGGTATCGAGGAAGGCGGGATCAAGTGGGTTATGAATCCCTATGATGAGTTTGGCGTGGAAGAAGCCCTGAAACTCAAAGAGGCAAAGGGTGGCGAAGTAACAATCGTTTCCGTCGGCCCGGCACGGGCGATCGAGTCGATCCGTACGGCCCTCGCAATGGGCGCGGAGAAGGGTGTGCATATCAGCGATCCTTCTCTCGACAATGCCGATGCATACAATACGGCGGCTGCGCTGGCGGCGGCAATCAAGGATCTCAATCCCGATATCATCTTCTGTGGCCAGAGAGCCATTGATGACGACTCAGCCCAGGTCGGGTCAGTTCTGGCTGATTTGCTCGATATTCCGTCGGTGACGATTGTGACCCAGCTCGAAGTGGCGGATTCTTCGGTCAAGGCAGTAAAACCGATCGAAGGTGCCCAGCTTGTGATCGAGAGTTCGATGCCCTGCCTTATTACGGCGCAGAAAGGTTTGAATGAACCGCGCTATGCATCGCTGCCCGGCATCATGAAAGCCAAAAAGAAACCTGTTGACGTGAAGGATGCGGCCGCCCTTGGTGTCACCGTTGAGCCGAAGGCGAAAGTTGCCAAAATGACGCCCCCTCCGGAAAGAGCGCCTGGAAAGATCATCGCAGGTGATGATCCGGCTGCAAAGGCCGCTGAACTGGTCAGGTTGCTGAGGGAAGAGGCCAAGGTAATTTAAGGAAATGGAGGAGGATAGAAAATGGCAAAAGGTGTATGGATAGTAGCGGAGCAAAGGGATGGAGCCTTACGCAAGGTCTCCTATGAAGTTGCCAGCGCGGCAAGAAAAATCGCCGATGAACTTGGCGATGAGGTATGTGCCGTCCTGGTAGGGTCAGGTGTTGAGGGACTGGCCCCTGAATTGGGAAAATACGGCGTTGACAAGGTGTACGTGGCCGATGATCCGGTCTTTGCGGATTACACGACCGATGCCTACGCCGCCGCCGTGGCAAAAGTGGTCAAAGAAAACGATCCCGCAATCCTTTTTCTTGGGGCCTCGGTGCTCGGTAAGGATCTCTCGGCCCGGCTGGTGGGAAAACTGGCCACCGGTATGGCAGCGGACTGCACCGATGTAGCAGTTGCCGACGGCAAACTCGTGGCAACACGTCCCATGTATGCAGGAAAGTGCTTCGGAGAAATTGTGACCGATTCGACTCCTCAGATGGCATCGCTGCGGCCGAATGTATTCCCCGCCGTTGAAAACGCGAAGGCCGGCGAAGTGGTCAAATTCGATGCCGCTGTTGCCGCCGGTGATCTCAAGACAAAGATTGTCGAAGTACAGAAAGACACGAGCGGAAAGATTGAGCTGACGGAAGCCGACATCATCGTCTCCGGCGGCCGCGGCATGAAGGGCCCCGAAGGCTACGGCATTCTGGAGGATCTGGCCGGTCTGCTCGGTGCGGCCGTGGGAGCGTCAAGAGCTGCCGTGGATGCAGGATGGAGGCCCCAGTCGGATCAGGTAGGTCAGACCGGTAAGGTCGTCTCCCCGAATCTGTATATCGCCTGCGGTATATCGGGCGCGATTCAGCATCTCGCCGGTATGAGCTCCTCAAAGTATATCGTCGCAATCAACAAGGATGGTGAGGCCCCCATCTTTGCGAAAGCCGATTATGGTATCGTCGATGACCTGTTCAAGGTTGTCCCCGAAATCACCAATGAGGCGAAGAAGATACTGTAGTGAACCATGGGGGAGGCGGACGGTGAGTCCGCCTCCCTTTCATTACAGAACACACGATCATACCATTAAAAGGTATGGTCAGCAGTACGATCACCTGATCATTGCGCTGCGGTGAGGACAGGTGATTGCAGTTTTTTGATATATTAATGCATCGCGGGCGCCTGAACAGTAAATAGGATCATCTCATCACTCATCCGTAGAGAAGATGTTTTCTTACGACTGCACACGAGAAAAGCGGTATCCATGGAACGCATTTGATAAAAGGGAGGCATTATGGCACACGGTGGAGATGTACTTATGGTGGGGAATGAAGGACGAGAGGTTTTCTGGAATGCACCGTTTCCGACTGAACCTATCCTTTTTGCCCTGACGGCGATCGTTCTGGCCATATTTGCCTATGGGCTCTATTGCCGATGGCAGATGTGGAAGGCGATCGGTAAACCGGAAGATAGAACGGATCAAACGGGAGAACGCATCAAGTCGCTTATCATCAATGGCTTGCTGCAGGTCCGGACGTTTAAAGAATCGTACGCAGGTATTCTCCATGCATTTATATTCTTTGGATTTCTTGTCCTGATATTCGGTGCCGCCATTGATGCGACACAGTTTCATATCGGTCTTCCCTTCTTTCATGGAAGCTTCTATCTCTGGTTTTCTTTGACGATGGAAATCTTCGGGCTTGCCGTGCTGATCGGGGTCGTGATGGCACTGATTCGCCGGTATATCACGAAGCCCGAACTTTTGGGCTATAAAGGGAAGCCGGATAATACCCCTGACGACGCGATTGTGCTCGTGCTGATCGCAGGTATTGTCTCTACGGGATTTCTTATCGAGGCATTGCGGCTTCACGTGAATGTGAATGTAGACGGCTTCACCTGGGGAGGATGGTCTTTCGTCGGCTACGCCCTGTCGAAGACCTTCACGGGCGTCGGGTACGACACGGCCAGGATCATGCACAAGGTGGTATGGTGGACCCATACCTTCATTACCTTTGCATTCATTGCCTATCTCCCCTGGTCACGGTTGCTTCATATCTTTACGACCCCTGCAAATCATTACCTGAGGTCATTAAAACCGACGGGATATCTCGAACCGATAGCCGATTTCGAGAATGCGGAATCATTCGGCGTGGGGCAGCTCGAAGAGTTTACCTGGAAACAGATATTCGATTCCGATGCCTGTACCCGTTGCGGACGCTGTCAGGACGGTTGTCCCGCCTACCTCTCCGGCAAACCTCTTTCTCCCAAGAAGCTGATACAGGATATCAAAACGCACTGGGAAGAACGGGTCCCCGTCGTCATGGCGGCGCGCAAGTCCGCCACGGAGGGTGAGGAACCGGAAATACCGGCTCCGGAGAAGGCACTGGTGGGTGAAGTCATCGATCTTCACGAACTCTGGGCCTGTACCAACTGCATGTACTGTATGGAAAACTGCCCCGCCTACGTGGAGCATGTCCCCAAGATCGTCGGGATGCGACAGTACAAGGTGCTCATGGAGGCCGATTTCGCCCCGGAACTCCAGTTGACCTACCGCAATATGGAAAACAATTCCAATCCCTGGGGTGTGGGTGCGCATCTGCGGGGTGAATGGGCAAAGGAACTCGGTGTTCCCACCATGGCGGAGAATCCCGATGTGGAATATCTCTTTTATGTGGGCTGTGCCGGTTCTTTCGATGATCGGGGCAAAAAAGTGACCGTCGCCTTTGCAAAGATATTGAAGGAGGCCGGCGTGAGTTTCGGTATCCTCGGCGCGGAAGAGAGCTGCTGCGGCGATTCCGCCATGAGAGGCGGCAACGAGTATCTCTACCAGACCCTGGCACAGATGAACATCGAGGCCATGAACGGCTATGGTGTGAAGAAGATAATCTGCACCTGTCCCCACGGTTACAACGCACTGAAGAAGGATTATCCCCATTTCGGCGGCAATTACGAAGTGTACCATCATGCGGAAATACTTGCCGATCTGATTGCACAGGGAAAAATCAAGCTGAAAAAGTCCGTTGAGGGGACATTCACCTATCATGATTCATGTTTCCTCGGCCGGTACAATAATGTGTACGATCAGCCGAGAAAGGCCCTCAGTGCCGTTCCCGGATTGAAACTGGTGGAAATGAAACGCAACTATGGCAAGAGCTTCTGTTGCGGTGCCGGTGGCGGCCGGATGTGGATGGAAGAGGATATCGGAGACAGGATTAATGATATGCGGGCTGATCAGGCAATCGAGGTCAATGCCGATACCATCGCTGTCGGCTGTCCCTTCTGTCTTACCATGATGGCCGATGGTATCAAGGATCGCGGCAAGGAAGAGACCATGCAGTCACTTGATATTGCGGAGATCATCTGGGAGGCGATGGGCCTCGAGGAACCCAAAGCTGAAGCCGCTCCTGCCGAAGCGCCGGAAGAGGCTTCCGCAGAAGCATAAATTACACGCGTGCGTGTCTCGAAAAGCCCCCGCCCGCCCAGGAACGGGGGCTTTTTTTTAAATGGTATTTTTGGACAGGCGGTTTTCCGGACGAAGAGGATAACCTGATAATGGTCTTTCCCAGAGAAATTCTGAAATTGCGCGCGAGGAGTGTACTCTATGCCGCCGTCGGGATCGTACAGTGAGAAACCATGGCTCAAATCATACGAGAAGGGTGTCCCGCCGCATATCGATTATGAACGGTCATGCATGCCGGAATTTCTGGTACGGTCGGCGGAGCGGTTTGCCGACCGCACGGCGCTGATCTATTCGGGACAGCGGGTGACCTACAGGCAGCTCGAGGACATGACGAACCGTTTTGCGGCCTGTCTTGCCGATTTCGGCGTGTGCCGGAGAGATGCCGTCGCCGTTCTCCTGACAAACAGCATTCCCTGCGTGGTCGCCTATTTCGCGATTCTAAAAATAGGTGCCGTGGCGGTACTCCTCAATCCCCTGTCCAGCGACGCCGAACTGGTGCATCAGCTGAACGATTCCGGATCGGGACTGCTCGTGACAGCCGGTCTGCCGGGTCAACGGCTTGTCGAACTCCATGCACGAACGGGCGTGCATGATATCATCCGGGTCTCACCATATGAGCACCTCTCCTTTGCCGAGAAGATCATCATCTCCCTGAGAGGAAAGCGGTACATACCGAAGGGACGGAGAGCCAAGGGCATCCATCCGGTTCATGGATGGCGGCAGTGCATGCAGCGATATCAACCCGATCCTTCGGTCCCGTCGTGCCGCTTCGATGACGTGGCGATCTATCAGTACACGGGCGGTATCACCGGAGTATCCAAGGGTGTCATGCTGACACAGGCGAATCTGAGCACGCAGGTGCAGGTCCTGAAAACATGGTTTACATCATTCGATGCGGGCCGGGAAATCGTGCTGGGAGCCCTTCCCTTTTTTCACGTCTTCGGTCTGACGGCGGTCCTGAATTTTGCCGTTTACATGGGGTGGACCGTCATTCTTGTTCCCAAGCCGCGTCCGGGACTGCTCCTCAGGGCCATCAGGAAGCACCGTCCCACCTTCGCTCCCCTCGTGCCGACCATGTATGTGGGAATGATGAATCATCGTCATCTGGACAAGACGGACATGACCTGCCTCAGGGGATGTTTTTCCGGAAGCGCCCCCCTGCCCGTTGAAGTAATTCATGATTTCGAAACGATTGCGGGAACGACCATTGTCGAAGGATTCGGCATGACCGAAACAGCACCCGTTACCCATATCAACCCTTTTTCGGGGCGGTTCAGGAAGGTGGGGAGTGTGGGGATACCCCTGCCTGATACGGAGTGCAGGATCGTTGATATGACCGAAGGCGTGGAGGATATGCCCGTCGGTGAACGGGGAGAGTTGATTATCCGGGGACCACAGGTCATGAAGGGGTACCGGGGTATGCCCGGCGAGACGGCACAGGCACTGAGGGATGGGTGGGTCTATACCGGCGACATCGCCACCATGGATGAGGAGGGTTTTTTTTATATCATAGACCGCAAGAAAGATCTGATTATATCGGGAGGCTACAACATCTATCCCCATGAGATTGAAGGTGTGCTGGAAATGCATTCAAAGGTACGTGAGGCCTGTGCCGTGGGATTTCCCGACAGAAAACAGGGGGAGCTGGTGAAGGTGTTCGTTGTCTTGAAAGATGGCGAGATGGCGGTGGAGGACGAATTGATCGCCTATTGCAGGGATAAACTGGCCCGTTACAAATGGCCCCGGAAAATCGAGTTTCGTGATGAACTGCCGAAGTCGGCGACGGGAGAAATTCTTCGCAAAGAATTGAGAATGGAAGAACTGGACAGGACGTGGTGACGATATTGCCGTCACCGCGGGTTCAGGGAGGAATCGGTTATGATGAAAATTCAGAACATCGCAGGTCGTGATCTGGCATATCGGGTGAATGACCACGCGCAGGGGCATGCCCTCATCTTTATTCATGGTTCCGGCGGCGATCATCATGGCTGGGACGGACAGTGCGATGATCTGGGCCGTGATTTTCATGTTGTTGCCCTGGACCTTCCGGG
>CAYTUH010000149.1:0-6565 GCA_964441165.1 uncultured Syntrophaceae bacterium | reverse complement strand
GGCATCCATGCGAGGGGATGGGGTTCCCCATGGAACGGGAGGTCCGAGGATAGCTAGAAGCTTTGCGTCGAGGAAATGCTAGGTAAATCGGGATAGGATGTAAAGAGCCCCGGATTTTTTTTCGTTCCGAAACAGCGACAGGCCCGTGAAAAAAAGACCGCCGGTAAAACCCGTCGAGAGAATAAAAAGAGTTGCAGAATAGAGGGAGAATTGCTTTAATACGGCCACATTAGAGATTTTGCAGCGTACAGTGTGAATCCGTGTCGGTGTTGTGCCGCACCTGGTGACTGACAGGAACGGATTGCCTGTGCCTCCGGTGGCTGCCGAACGTATACCGGGACACTACCGCTCAACTATCAATAAAGAAATAAATTCGGGAGTTGATAATGAATAATGATGAAAGGCGCCTTGTCGAGAGGTCCGTCAATACAATCCGTTTTCTTGCTGTCGATGCAGTGCAGCATGCAAATTCCGGTCATCCCGGATTACCCATGGGGTGTGCCCCTCTTGCCTATACCCTTTGGATGAATCATCTTCGTCACAACCCGGCGAATCCCCGATGGTTCAATCGAGACCGCTTCGTTCTTTCCGCGGGCCACGGATCGATGCTCCTCTATGCGCTCCTGCATTTGACGGGCTATGATCTTACCTTGGACGATATCAGGGATTTCCGGCAGTGGGAAAGCAAGACGCCGGGACATCCGGAGTTCGGTATTACGCCCGGTGTGGAAGTGACAACGGGTCCGCTCGGCCAGGGTGTCGGCAACGCCGTCGGTATGGCAATCGCGGAGGCCTACCTTGCGGCACGATTCAATCGTCCCGGGTACGAGGTCGTTAACCACCACACCTACGTGATTGCCGGGGACGGCGATCTCATGGAAGGTGTGTCTGCCGAGGCCTGTTCTCTCGCGGGGCATCTGGGACTGGGGAAACTCATCCTGTTCTATGATGACAACAAAATATCCCTGGCCGGTGCCACGTCGCTTTCCTTCACGGAGGATGTGGGGGGGCGCTTTGAGTCCTATGGGTGGCACGTGCAGCACGTGAGTGACGGAAACGATATCGCCTCGATCGACGATGCCGTCAGGCGGGCGAAGGAAGAACCATCGAAACCCTCTCTCATCTGCGTGCGCACTGTTATCGGATACGGCTCACCACACAAGCAGGGAGCATACACCAGCCACGGCTCACCCCTGGGTTCCGATGAAGTGAAGGCCTCCAAAGCGAACCTTGGATGGCCCGCTGAACCGGCCTTCTTCGTGCCCGATGATGTGGCTGCGCATATGCGGCAGGCCGTTGCGGGAGGAAAGTCATGGGAGTCGGAATGGACGGACCGTGTCGATGCCTACAGGAAAACCCATGCCGGTGCCGCCGATGAACTGGAGCGGATGATTGAGGGGGTGCTGCCCGACGGATGGGATGCCGGTCTGCCCTCCTATGAAAATGAAACAAAGGATCTGTCGACACGGAAAGCCTCGGAGGCGATATTACAGGAACTGGCGCAGCATCTTCCCGAACTGATCGGCGGAACCGCCGATCTGAATCCTTCCACGCTGGCCTGGGTAAAGGGTTTCGGAGATTTTCAGTTCCCCCTTCTGTCCGACGACGTCGATCGTCAGGGGGCCGTCGGCGGACCATGGGATTACAGCGGGAGAAATATTCATTACGGTGTTCGTGAACATGCCATGGGAGCGATCGCCAGCGGCATGGCACTTCACGGCGGAATCCTTCCCTTTACGGGAACCTTTTTCACCTTTTCCGATTACATGCGTCCGTCAATTCGTCTCGCCGCACTCATGGGACTCCACGTCATCTATGTCTTCTCCCATGACAGTATCGGTGTGGGTGAAGACGGTCCGACGCACCAGCCGGTGGAACACCTCATGAGCCTGCGCATCATTCCGAATCTCACGGTGATACGTCCCGCCGATGCACAAGAAACCGTTGAAGCCTGGCGCAATGCGCTTCTCAACGTGAAGGGCCCCACGGCCCTCGTATTTACACGCCAGAACCTTCCGATACTTGCAAGGGGTCTTCATGCCGCCCCCGACGGGGTCCACAGGGGGGGGTACATTCTATGGCAGCAGCCCTCGGAACAGGATCCGGAGGTGGTCCTCATTGCATCGGGATCGGAGGTTCATATCGCCCTGGAGGCCGGAAAAACTCTTGCTGATGACGGTAGAGCGGTTCGCGTGGTATCCCTTCCCTGCTGGGAACTGTTCGACCGTCAGGACGAAGGTTACCGTGAGAGCGTAATCCCGAAATCGGTGAAGGTTCGCATTGCCGTGGAGGCGGGAACCAAGCTGGGCTGGGAGCACTATGTGGGGCTGGACGGGGCGATCGTCGGCATGGATGGATTCGGCGCCAGTGCGCCGGCGCCGGTTCTCTTTGAAAAATTCGGGATAACGGCCGAACGTGTTGTTGAGGTGTCACGGGAACTACTTGCCCGGTAAGGGGAAAAGTGATGTTACGAAAGGACTTGCGCATCAGTCTCGGGGATTACCAGCACATTGTTGATTCTGCGCAAAGAGAACTTCGTGAGCACGATGTGGTGGGGCGAATCTATCGGGGTGACTACAGGGTGTGGAAACCCGATCCCGGGGACATAGAAAATCGTCTGGGTTGGCTGAAAAGTCCTCTGGAAATGATGGGGGCCGTTCACGTATTGCAGGCCTTCGCGGAGGAAATTGTCGGGGAAGGCTATACCCATGCGCTGCTGCTCGGCATGGGAGGGTCCAGTCTGGCACCTGAGGTCCTGAGAAAAACATTGGGCGTGCGTGCCGGCTATCTTAACCTCAGCGTCCTCGACAGTACCGATCCCGCGGCCGTTCAGCACCACACTACCCATCTCGATGCATCGAAAACACTCTTCATCGTGTCGACAAAATCCGGTACGACGGTGGAGACCATCTCATTCTTTACCTATTTTTATAACTGGGTGTCGGCTGAAACAGGACGAGATAATGCGGGTAAGCACTTTATCGCCATCACCGATCCCCATTCGGCCCTTGCGAAGATGGCAGACACCTATGGATTCCGCCGAATCTATCTGAATGACCCCGACATTGGCGGTCGCTATTCAGCTCTTTCCCATTTCGGGCTGATTCCGGCAGCTCTCATGGGTGCCGACATCCGGTTCCTGCTGAACCGTGCGTTGCAGGTCCAGCCGGAAACCCCTGGCCGATCGGTGCCTCCCGATGATACGGGAATTCTGCTCGGTACCATCATGGGTGCGCTCGCGGGGGCGGGTCGTGACAAAATGACACTCGTTACCTCGGCGCTCGTGGAGCCATTCGGTGCCTGGATCGAACAATTGATAGCGGAGAGCACCGGGAAGGAAGGAAAGGGACTCGTCCCCGTAATAGGGGAGGCTCTGGGCCCCCCGGAGACCTACGGTCCCGACCGGTTTTTTGTCTGCCTCTGTCTCGAATGGGACCGGTCCTGTGAGAATGTAAAGCTTGATGCTCTGGAACGTGCCGGTTACCCCGTCGTCTACCTCTACATGAGGGACCTCTATGATCTGGGACGACAGTTTTTTCTCTGGGAGTTGGCGACGACGGTTGCCGCATATTTCCTGAGAATAAATCCCTTCGATCAGCCCGATGTGGAGGCGGCAAAAGTGCGTGCCAGGCTGATGCTCGATAATTACAGAAAAGAGGGCGCCTTGCCTCTGGAAGACCCGATACTCTCATCGGAAGGAATACACGTCTTTGGAACGCACGCCCGGACGATGGACCGGGTGCTTCACGAGTTCCTGGTCGAAGCCGGTGAAAGGAGCTATGCAGCACTGCAGGCATACGTAACACCTTCATCCTTGACCTATCATGCGTTGCAATATTTGAGGGAACGTATCCGTGACAGGTACCGTATCGCAACGACTGTCGGGTTTGGCCCCCGCTTCCTCCATTCAACGGGGCAATTGCATAAAGGTGGCCCTGGCGGAGGACTCTTTCTCCAGTTTACCGCAGATGACCTGGTCGATGTTCCCATTCCCGACAGAGTTGGATCGGCTGTGTCGTCGACCACCTTTGGTGTGTTGAAGATGGCGCAGGCAATGGGTGACCGGCAGGCATTGGTCGAAAAGGGACGACAGGTTATGCGGATTCATTTTGAAAAGGACGTCGATGAGGGGTTGCGATCATTGGCGGCAACCATATGAGCTCTGTACGGTTTTTCCATTCAATCACAATCCCTGTTCCGCACGATCATATATATCGGCGCCTCGGAAAGAGGGGCGGCATGGTCTGTTCCGAAGGGATGCGAAACGATGAGGTGGAAGCAGACATCGCATCGGCTTGTTCCCTGATGCGGCTGCAGGGGGCGCTGAAGAGGATGGAGGTGACCCTGTCCGGGACGTCCGGTGTCAGACTTGAATCGGGACATGTCTTTGAGAGTGTCCGTCTTGCAGCGTACCTGCAGGGATGCAGTGAGATTCTTCTCATGGCGGCCACGGGGGGACGGGACATTGTCGAATCGATCAGGAAGGGAATGGAACAGGGTGACATGACGCGGAGCGTCGTTTTTGATGCCGTGGCGAGCGAGATGGTTGATGCCGCACTCGATTGGTTTCGTGACATGTTCAATCATGAACTGATCCGCGAGGGAAAACGCCTGAAAAAGAGCCGGTTTTCGGCGGGGTATGGCGACTTTTCACTCCGCGAGCAGAAGGCGATGTACGAGTTGCTCCAACTCTCACACCTTGGCGTTGACATTACCGACTATTACATATTGGTGCCTGAAAAAACGGTTACGGCGGTTGCCGGCATTCAATAAGAGGGAGGATGAAGTGGCAGGACGTGACGGCAGAATCAAGAATCTGCTGAGAAAAGGGATAGTCGTTCTTGACGGTGCGATGGGAACGGAACTTCAAAGGGGCGGCATGCCCACGGGAATATCACCGGAACAGTGGTGCTGTGAAAATGCCGCCGTGATTGAGGCCATACACGGACGTTACCGGGACGCAGGGGCAGATGTGATCTATGCGGCGACCTTCGGCGCCAACAGCATAAAGCAGAGTCAATACGGCATTTCCGACGTGCGGGGACTGAACAGAACTCTTGCAAGGATTGCACGCCGCGCGGCAGGGGCGGCGTGTCTTGTGGCGGGCGATATCGGCCCCACGGGAAGATTCGTGAGGCCCTTCGGCGACCTGGAATTCGAAGACGCCGTGGCCATCTTCAGAGAACAGGTCCTGGGCCTTGTCGAAGGGGGCGTCGACCTTTTTGTCATCGAGACCATGATGGATATTCAGGAAGCCCGTGCCGCGCTCCTTGCGGTCAAGGAGGTGTCGGAGAAATTTACCATCGTGACCATGACCTATGAAAAACACGGCAGAACGTTGAACGGCACCGATCCACTTTCGGCACTCATAACGCTCCAGAGTCTCGGCGCCGATGCCGTGGGGTGCAACTGTTCAACGGGACCCGAGGAGATGCTCCCCTCTATTCGAGCCATGAAGCCCTTCGCCACGGTTCCCCTTGTAGCGAAGCCGAATGCCGGTCTTCCGGAACTCGTGAACGGTGAGTCTCTCTTTACCATGAGTTCTGCCGAATTCGGTTCCTTCGGGGAGCGGTATGCCGAAGCGGGCGCGAACCTGATGGGTGGGTGCTGCGGCACCGGTCCCGAGCATATTCGCGCACTGAAACAGGTACTGACGGGTTTCACCCCGATCATGCCCCGGCGAAAATCGCTGAGGGCCCTCAGCTCGGCCCGGGGATCGCTCCTGCTTGATGACGAAAAACCTCTTGTCATTGCGGGCGAACGTATCAATCCCACCGGGAAAAAGGTGCTTCAGGAGGAACTGCGGGACGGAACGATGACACTGGTGCAGCAGATGGCCCGGGAGCAGGAATCGAGAGGAGCCGCCCTCCTCGACGTGAATGCCGGGATGCCGGGTATCGACAACACCGCATAGTGCGAAAAGACCGCCGCATAGCCAACACAGCAGTAAGGCACGCGGATCTCCCAGCTCGGCCATAATAAAACCCGAGGTTGTAAAAATTCCCGTGCCTATCATATTGGCGATTACCAAAATAGTGGCCGAAAGCAAGCCGATTTCACGGCGCAATCCATTTTCGTTAAATGCATTTTGCATAGCAGTTTAAGATTCCCATAGTTCTATTTGAGGGCGGGGATACTCCCCCCGCCCAATGGGTTTATTTCCACGTACCTCGTCAGCGGACTTGGTAAGTAAAAGTCATATTGTACATATATTCATCACAGATCCCCGCGTCCGGATAAGGGCACTTGTAAGAAAGCATAACCATCCAGTATCCGGATTGATTCATGGGGATCTCGGCCTGCCCCAAATCATCGGTCGAGGTTTCCACCGGAAAATGTCCCCCGGCACCATGCGCATGGGACTTCCTTTTCTCGGCTGCGGGTTCCACTACCTTATGCTCTTGTTCAAAACCGGCATATGTGGCTCTTATGGCTATTTTAGGCAATGGTTTCCCGTCAAACATAGCCTTTACGGTAAGTTGATCTCCTTTTTTCAAATTTTGAAGATTTTTAAGCGGTATCAACTCCAGGTTCTTTCCGGTCGCATAAGTGAGGTTTTTTTCAC
>CAYTUH010000148.1:0-6575 GCA_964441165.1 uncultured Syntrophaceae bacterium | reverse complement strand
AGATATACAATCTCGACGTGCTGGTAGTTCCCACCAATATGCCGATGATCAGAACGGATCATTCCGATGTGATCTACAAGACGGAGCGGGAAAAGTTCAGAGCGGTGATAGACGAAGTAAAGGATCTGCACAAGACGGGAAGTCCGGTCCTGATCGGTACCATATCGATCGAAAAATCGGAACTTCTCAGCAAATACCTCACCAAGACCGGCATCAGGCATAATGTCCTGAACGCCAAAAATCATGAACGGGAGGCGGAAATCATTGCCCAGGCGGGTCAGCGGGGTACCGTTACCATCTCAACGAACATGGCGGGCCGGGGCACCGACATCAAACTCGGCGAGGGCGTTGCCGATCTGGGAGGTCTGCATATTCTCGGAACCGAGCGGCACGAAAGTCGCCGTATCGACAACCAGTTGCGGGGGCGGTCGGGCCGCCAGGGGGATCAGGGCGCATCACGGTTCTACCTTTCCCTTGAAGATGATCTTTTGCGGATATTCGGCGCCGAGAGGATTTCCTCCATTATGGACAGGATCGGTGTCGAGGAAGATCAACCTATCGAACACAAGCTCATTTCAAAGGCCATCGAAAACGCCCAGAGAAGGGTTGAGGGGCAGAATTTCGATATCAGGAAGCACCTCCTCGAGTACGATAATGTGATGAACCGCCAGAGAGAGGTAATTTACGGACAGCGTCGGGATGTGCTGGGCGGCAAGGATCTCTGGAAAACCGTTGAAGAGATGCTCGATGAGGTGGTTGATGAACTGGTTGCGGAATATGCGGGAGAAAAATCACATCCCGATGAATGGGACCTCAAGGGTTTGGCTGACCTGCTGTATAAGAATTTTTCGCTCAGGCTGAACCTGGGTGACGCCCGGAGCGGTGACATCGACAGGAATTCCATCGGCGGGACGATTTCCGCACAGGTGATGAACCTGCTTCGGGCAAAGGAAACAGAGTACGGTGCCGATCTGATGGAATACATCATGCGGGTCATCATGCTGCAATCCATCGACGCACACTGGAAAGACCACCTCCTCGCCATGGACCATCTCAAGGAAGGGATCGGCCTCAGAGGGTACGGACAGAAAGATCCCGTGAGAGAATATCAGCGCGAAGGCTACGAGATGTTCATGGACATGGTCTACCGCATCAAAGAAGACTCGCTTCGGAAACTCTGCATGGTCCAGATCCAGCGGGAAGAAGAGGTGCAGGAAATCCAGGAGCGGCAGAGCCAGGAGTATGTCATGAGCCGCGGTGATGCCGGTGCAACGCCCGCAACGATCAAGAGGGATGGGCGCAAAGTGGGAAGAAACGAACCCTGTCCCTGCGGCAGCGGGAAAAAATTCAAGCACTGTTGCGGAAAATGAGAAAAAAGCTCATGGGTAGTTTGTAAAAAAAGTTCCAAAGTTCCAAAGTTCCAAAGGCACAAAGGCACAAAGGCACAAAGGCACAGAGTAAAAGCAGTTCGTAAGGTACAACAGCATAACAGCATAACAGCATAAGAGTTCTATTTTTACGGTGAGGTGGTGTTCATGAATCAAGAAATCCGCGTTCCCGGCTTTCTGGCCAATGGTATCTCCTGCGGCATCAAGGATGACGGGAAAAAGGATCTTTCCCTGATTTTCTCTGAAACGCCGGCGGAAGCGGCGGCGGTCTTTACGACCAATATCTTCAGGGCCGCACCGGTCATCGTGGCGGAAGAGCGTATCCAAAAAGGTAAAATACAGGCCATCATTGCCAACAGCGGCAACGCAAACGCGGCGACGGGAGAGCAGGGTCGCCGGGATGCCCGTGCTGTTACCGGCGGACTGGCGGAATATCTGAAAATAGATGAATCCATGATCGTTCCGGCATCGACGGGAATAATCGGCGAGCCGCTTTCCGTGGATAAAATCAGGGGGGGCTTCGGGATGCTGGTGGAGGGACTCCGTCCCGACGGCATCGATGCGGCGGAAGAAGCCATAATGACTACCGATACCTTCCCGAAAATCGAACACCGCACCTTCACCGTGGGCGGCCGGGATGTCACCCTCTGCGGTATTGCCAAAGGTGCGGGAATGATCGAGCCGGGAATGGCAACGATGCTTTCCTTTATCATGACCGATATGGCGATCGGTAGAAATGAGCTGGATAAAAGCTTCCGGAAAGCCGTTGACGCAAGCTTTAACGCGATTTCCGTTGACGGATGCATGAGCACCAACGATTGTGTCATCATCATGGCGAACGGCCATGCGAAAAACAGGTTGTCCCGGGGATCGGCGCGGGATGTGACGATATTTTTCGAAAATCTCCTTGCCGTTACCGATGCCCTCTCCCGGTCCATCGTGAGGGACGGTGAGGGTGCTACCAAAGTTATCACCATAACTGTCGAGGGAGCGCGGACGAAAAAGGAGGCTCGAAAAATTGCCGGTGCGATTGCGAATTCAAACCTGGTCAAGACGGCCTTCTTCGGTGGCGATCCCAACTGGGGGAGAATTGTTTCCGCTGCCGGTGCCGCAGGGATTCATCTGATTCCGGAAGCCCTTGAACTCTACTTCGATGAGGTGCTTCTTTTTGAAAAGGGAATGGGGGTTCAGCCGGACAGGGGGAGAATCAAGGACATCATGCAGAAAGACGCGATCAGTGTACGGGTGAACCTCGGCATGGGCAACAAATCATTCCGCATGTATACATCCGATCTTTCTTATGAATACGTGAAGATTAATGCGCTCTATCACAGTTGAACCGGTCTGTGAAGAGGGAAAAGGCAGAACTCCGCCGCCGGACTGGCATGAACGGGCGTCACGGCACCCCGGAACCTCACCGTTCATCCGAATTCTGCACATCGCCGGACCACGGCCACGGTGCCCTGGTTCCCGCACTTTTGCCTTGATTATTTGCCGGGTATGTGATATTCCGCGGCAACTCGTTACAGGAGAACACACATCCCTTGATTGGTGCGGCGTTGCTTCTTTTCGGAAGATCCGCAACAAGGAGAGAGGGGTGGAGGAAAAAACATCAAAGGAGTGTAGCAATGTCATACGTATCAATGAAAATGTTGCTTGAGTCGGGCGTCCACTTCGGTCATCAGACGAACAGGTGGAACCCGAAAATGAAACCTTACATATTCGGGGCGCGAAACGGTATCTATATCGTCGACCTCCAGCAGACGGTGCAGCTCTTCGACGTCGCCTACAACTTTGTCGTCGACCGTGTCAATATGGGGAAGGAAGTACTCTTTATCGGCACGAAAAGGCAGGCCCAGGAATCGATCAAGACCGAGTCGGAGCGATGCGGAATGCCCTAGGTCAATCAGAGGTGGCTCGGCGGCATGCTCACCAATTTTGCAACGATAAAAAAGAGCATCGACAGACTGAACAAGCTTGACGAAATGTTCGAGAATGAAAGCATAAATGCCTTTCCCAAGAAGGAGATTCTCGGTCTTCAGAAGGAACGCGCCAAACTTGAGAAGGTGCTCGGCGGCATTCGGCACATGAAGGGTCTGCCGGGGTGCATTTTCATTATCGATCCGAGAAAAGAGCTGATCGCCGTCAAGGAAGCCAAAAAACTCGGTATTCCGATTGTGTCAATCGTCGATACCAACTGTGATCCCGATAATATTGATTACATTATTCCCGGTAACGACGATGCCATACGGGCGATTAAATTATTTGCGTCAAAGATAGCCGATGCCGTGCTCGAAGGAAAGAGGCGCTTCGAAGAGCGCATTCAGGCGGAGAGTGACAAGGCCGAGGACAGGGAAGTGGAATTGACGGGAGAGGAACTCGACGTACCTGAAAGCGTGGAAACAAAGGACGTGGAAGACGTTGCCGAAGGGTCCCGTGAAAGCGATAAGGAAATCGCTGTTGATGATGAAATCGAGGAGGTAAAGTAACAGTGGAAATAACAGCATCAGTAGTAAAAAAGTTACGCGACAAGACAAACGCCGGCATGATGGACTGCAAAGAGGCATTGCAGGCAGCGGACGGTGATTTTGATAAAGCGATAGAGTATCTGAGGAAAAAGGGGATGTCGGCGGCAACGAAACGTTCCTCGCGTGCCGCAAAGGAAGGTGTGGTGGCATCCTATATTCACATGGAAGGTAAAATCGGCGTAATGGTCGAGGTAAATTGCGAAACCGATTTCGTTGCCAAGACAGAGGCCTTCAGGACGATGGCGCGCGATATAGCCATGCACATCGCCGCATTGAATCCGACCTATGTGAAATCCGATGATATCCCCGAGGACGTGCTTTCAAGAGAACGGGCCATCTATCGTGACCAGGCCCTCGCCGAAGGAAAACCGGAAAAGATCATCGACAAGATTTCCGAGGGGAAATTGAGGAAATTTTACGAGGAAGTCTGTCTCCTGAACCAGAAATTTGTGAAAGATACCGATATAACCATAGAAACACTGGTTAAGAACACTATCGCCAACACGGGAGAGAATATCATCGTCAAACGGTTCGCCCGCTACCAGCTGGGCGAAGAGATATAATCTGTTCAGGTGAATCCAACGGAACATACTGTGTCATAATGGAAGAGGCAGCCTATAAAAGAGTTCTCCTGAAACTGAGCGGAGAAGCGCTCCAGGGGGAGAACTCTTTCGGAATCGATATCGATATTCTCAAGTATATTGCGGGAGAGGTCAGGGAGGTCCGTGAACTGGCGAGTGTCCAGATGGGCATCGTCATCGGCGGCGGGAATATCTTTCGCGGTATCGAGGCAAGTACGCGGGGGATCGAAAGAACCTCGGCCGACTATATCGGTATGCTTGCCACCGTCATAAACAGTCTGGCGCTTCAGAACATTCTTGAGCAGTATGGCGTCGAGACGCGGGTGCAGACGTCAATCGCGATGAGGGAAGTGGCTGAGCCCTATATAAAGCGACGGGCGATCCGCCACCTGGAAAAGGGCCGTGTGGTCATATTCGCCGGTGGAACGGGGAATCCATTCATGACGACCGATACGGCGGCTTCGCTGCGTGCCATGGAAATAGAGGCGGAAGTCATTCTCAAGGCAACGAAGGTTGACGGGGTCTATGACAGTGATCCCGTCAAAAACCCCGATGCGCTGTTCTTTGAGAAGATCGGCTTCACGGAAGTCCTGACAAAAAATTTAAAGGTGATGGATTCAACCGCCATTTCAATGTGCAGGGATAACAACCTGCCCATTATCGTATTTAACCTTGAAAAAAAGGGGAATATTAAGGGAGTTATCTGCGGCAAATCGATTGGAACATTTGTGGGGGACAGAAAATGATCGAACTCATCTATGAAGAATTACGGGAAAACATGGAGAAGCACATCAGGTTCCTCGAAAAGTCCTTCAACAAGGTTCGGACGGGAAGGGCGTCAACGTCGCTTCTGGACGGCATCAAAGTGGACTATTACGGGACGGTGACGCCTCTGAATCAGGTGGCATCGCTTTCCGTGCCGGAAAGCCAGCTTATCGTTATTTCTCCCTGGGACAAGAGTGCCCTCGGCGCAATCGAAAAGGCCATACAGAAAACGGAGTTGGGACTTGTTCCGTCGAATGACGGAAAGATCATCCGCATCTCCATACCGCCATTGACGGAAGAGCGACGAAAAGAGCTCGTCAAGGTCGTGAGAAAAATGGCAGAGGAATGCAAGATAAACCAGCGAAATACGAGGCGGGACGCGAACGCGAATTTGAAAAATCTGAAGAAAGACGGTGATATTTCCGAGGATGCATCATTTTCGGCACAGGAAGAAGTTCAGAAGATTACCGACGAATATGTGAAGAAAACCGATGAGGTCCTGCTCCGCAAGGAACAGGAGATTATGGAAGTATAGGCGTCTGAGAAGGTGTAACAGACAAACGATAAAGGAGCCGGAGGCTCCTTTTTTTATTCTTGAGTATCTTATGTGCCGGTACGGCTGCAAGCTTACTTGAAAATAAGAATATGCTGTGATACTCAAAAATTCTACTTTTTCAAAGTCATCACAATTGAGGCTTCCGGGGCTGGTGTCAATGAGAGAAACAGACAGTAACAGTCTTCCACGGCACATTGCTATCATTATGGATGGAAACGGCCGGTGGGCGAAAAAAAATTCGCTGAGGAGGATCGCCGGTCATCAGAAGGGGGCCGATGCAGTCAGGAGAGTGGTGAGGGCCTGCAGGGAACTCGGTATCGAATATCTGACTCTCTATGCCTTTTCCGTGGAAAACTGGTTACGACCGAAAGAAGAAGTGAAGGCACTGACAAAATTGCTGGAGGAGTATCTCCGTACCGAACTCAGCGAAATGAGGGATAACGGTATACGGCTGAAGGCGATCGGAGATATCGATGCGCTGTCGGAAGGTGTAAAGGGCGTGTTGCAGGACACGATGGCGCAGACCGCCCACAACAGGGAGATGGTCCTGAGTCTTGCCCTGAGCTATGGCAGCAGAGATGAGATTGTCAATGCAGCAAAGAAACTGTTGAAAGAGTGTCGGGCGAGGAACATTGACGAAAGAGAAATCACAAAAGACGTTTTTGCAGGCTATTTGTTTACAGCGGTTATTCCCGACCCCTATTTGCTGATCCGGGTCAGCGGAGAGTAGCGTCTGAGCAACTTTCTCATGTGGCAG
>CAYTUH010000147.1:4725-6580 GCA_964441165.1 uncultured Syntrophaceae bacterium | reverse complement strand
AGCGACAGCCCCGCCATCATATCGGCTGCCCGGAACATCGTGGGAGATGAGACAAATTCCTGGAACGCCGCCGCCATGATCGGACGATGGGTCCATCACCACCTGGAAAAGGCCTTTATTCCCGGGATTCCTGTGGCATCGGTCATTCTGAAAAAGAGAACGGGAGATTGCAATGAGCATGCCGCCCTTTTTATCGCACTGGCCCGGGCCGCCGGCATTCCTTCAGAAATGTGTGCGGGACTCGTCTACATGAATGACGGTTTTTATTATCATGCCTGGCCGAAGGTATTTGTGGGCCGGTGGGTGCATCTCGACCCGACCCTTGATCAGGCCGTCGCCGATGCCACCCATTTCGAACTGGTATCCGGTGAGTTCTCGGCTCAAAGCAAAATCGCCCTTACGATAGGAACCATCAAAATCGATGTTCTGAATGTCACGGCAGGAGAACATGGCGTTAACGGTCCCCTGTAATTTCATTGGCAGGGGAACTGTGTGCCTGCATTCCATTACCCCGCATCGCCACAAGGAGTGAGCCATTGATTGAAATAAAGAATCTCACCAACCTGTTCGGCAGTACCTGTGCCGTCAACAACCACTCGCTTCATATCCCAGGGGGGGAGTTCTTCACCTTTCTCGGTCCCAACGGAGCCGGGAAGACAACGACACTCAAGATAGTCGCCGGTCTCCTCAAACCGACGCGCGGCGCCGTTACCGTGGGCAGCCACGACATGAGCCGCGAACATATCGAGGCGAAGCGGCTCATGAGTTTCGTTCCCGACGTGCCCTATGTATACGAAAAACTGACGGGGCGGGAATTCATGTATTTTATCGGCGAACTTTACGGATTCGACAGGCTCTCCTATAAGAGGAAGACTGAAGAACTTCTCTCTCTTTTCCATATGGAAGAGTACGGAAACCAGCTTATGGAAAGCTACTCACACGGGATGAAACAGAAGATCGTCATCTGTTCGGCTCTCCTCCCCGATCCGCACCTCATCATCATCGACGAACCCATGGTGGGCCTCGACCCGAAAAGCATCCGTCTCGTCAAGGATACACTCAGAATGCGCGCCGACGGGGGTACGACGGTTCTCATGTCCACTCACACGCTCACCCTCGCGGAAGAAGTATCGGATCGGATCGGCATCATTCACAGGGGAACGCTGATTCGAGAAGGAAGCCTCGACGATATAAAAAATGCCTCCCGCGAAACAACCAACCTGGAAGACATCTTTCTCAAAATGACGGCGGAGGCATAGCGGGATGGAAGGTCTGCGGGGAATCATATCGCTTCAGTTCCGGCTTTCCAGGAACAGGCTCTTACAGATCGGGGATGAACCGAAGCTGAAGGTGGCATTTATTTCCCTCACCGTGGCGGCCCTCTGGTTCGGTGCTCTGACTCTCTTCTACCGCGGTCTCATGTTTTTCAACGCCTTTCCGATTATCGGCCCTGCCGTTGTGGACGAATCGATTTACATCTTTACGGCCTTCCTTTTTATCATGCTTTTTCTCAGCAGTATCGTGATCTGCTATGTCACCTATTACCGGTCCGCGGAAGTCTCCTTTCTGTTCTCGAAACCGGTGGGCGAGCAGGCCCTCTTTCATTACCGGTTCCTGCAGTCGATCATTTTCAGTTCCTGGGCCTTCCTTTTTCTGGGGCTTCCCTTCATGCTCGCCTATGCCTCCGTCAAGGGCGTGCCCCTCTGGTTTTATGTCTTTATCCCCTTCTGGGGGATGATGATGGCCAAGCAGGAGGAATTCTATGTCCTGGCCATTATGATTGGACTGGTCCAGGGCGGCATTCAGGCCCTGAGTCGTTCCTATTACGCTCGATTGATTCCCGAACAACAATGGG
>CAYTUH010000147.1:0-4715 GCA_964441165.1 uncultured Syntrophaceae bacterium | reverse complement strand
CATCATGCTTCCCTCGGCACTCTCATCGCTGCTTGTCCTTATCGCTGCAAAAATCGTCGATTATGAAAAAATCAAGCGGTGCTTCTTTTCTCTCCTGGCAATCGCCGCCGTCATCGCCTACTGGTACTACCGGAACAACGTGGGGACAATCATCCACGCCGACGGCGACATCGGACAGTTTCTTGACAATCTGCTCTACCATATCCGGGGATTCAAGCATCCCCTCTTCCCCGGCTGCTGGATGGCCAAATCGCTTGTCAATGCAAGTGTCGGCAACATGGTTGAATGTGCCTTCTATTTTGCTGTTTTTCTTTCCACCACCCTGTTTTTTCTCCTCCTGAATCAGCTTCTGGCAGAAAAAGTCTTTTATGCAAGCTGGCTCGCATCACGGGCTGGAAAGAAAAAAATGGAACACCCTCCCGACAAGGGACTGCTCAACACGCTTCTGCACCCGCTCCTGCTTCTTCCCCGTTCCACGGCTGCACTGGTCACAAAAGATATCAAGGTCTTCGTCCGCGACTTCGGCCAATGGTCACAGTTCCTTATCTATTTCGGAATATTGGGAATCTACATCTTCAATCTCCGCAACATGCCCATCGCATCGGGTAATCTTTACTGGAAATTGATCATCGCCTTCCTCAACCTTTCAGCCACATCGCTCGCGCTGGCAGGGTTTACGGTACGTTTCCTTTTCCCTCTCATGAGTCTGGAAGGAAACAAGATATGGATACTGGGATTGGCACCCATCACCTTCCGCCGGCTTATCATCCAGAAGTTCATCGTGAACCTTGCAGGGATACTCCTTGTCAGCGAATCGCTGATGGTCGCCACCAATGTCATTCTGAAAACCGGTGCGTCGTTGTTTTATATGACCTGCGGAGTGGCTGCGCTGGCAAGCATGGGACTTGTAGGATTATCGGTGGGCCTGGGAACCCTCTATCCCAATTTCAAAGAAGATAATCCGGCAAAGATCGTTTCAGGCTTCGGGGGAACACTCAATTTTGTCGTTGCCCTTCTCTATATCTGTCTCATCATCTTTTCTTTCGCCCTCCCCTATTTCAGTTTTGAAATTTATCATACGATCACGGTGAAAACCTTTCACCTCCTTATCTTCGGAGCCTGGCTCACAACCCTGATTCTGACATTTGCCACGGGCTTTCTGCCGGTCTTTTTGGGGTATCGCCACCTCGCGAACATGGAATTCTAACACAGGAAGCCGCCAGGCTGTTTTCATGACGCCGTGCTTCATCGATCAAGTCCCCTTTTTCTCGAGGCCCTTCCCCGTCACTTTGAAAAGAGCCTGACGAAGAAGCCCTGGCTGGAGGGATCGATCGAGGAAAATAATCAATAATACGTGTATATTAATCGAAACTTTTTATTGATAAACACCTGTTGATGGATTATACTCGCAACTCGAGATTTGAAATTCCGCGAAAAAGTGAGCGATTATGGCATTATTTCAGGCACGGGCGAAAAAGGATGGAGCCGCGTCAAAAAACCAGATTACGGAATTGCAGCAAAAGCTTAATTTCAGCAAGACGCTTCAGAACATTACGAACCGTATCAATGCGGCGAAAAACATAAAGCAGATACTGGTCGATCTCCGCAATGATATCCTGACACTCTTCGATGCAGGACCCATCACCATTTACGTGGCTGATGTCAAAAAAAACGAGATTTATTCCATATTCCTGGCCGGTTCCGAACTCTCGGAGATCCGGTTACCCATCAGTAACAGAAGTATTGCCGGCTACGTGGCAAACAACAAACAGGCGGTCAACATCGTCGATGAAAATGACAACGACCCACGCAGAGCGCGGCTCAGGCTCCTATCGATCCGGATCTCCATTTCGACTCCAGCTGGGACAAGAAATCGGGAATCAAGACGACGCAGGTACTCGCCGTACCCATCATCCATGAGGGAACACTCATGGGTGTTATACAAATCCTGAACAAACGGGGCGACGGAAACTTCACCGATGATGACCAGACGGTCCTTGAAGAGATCGCCGCCGTACTCGGTATTGCCTTTTTTAATCACGAACGCATCAAAAAGAAGAAAAAATCGAAGTTCGACTACCTCATCCGTTATGGTCTGGTTTCCGTGGAAGATCTCGAAAACGCCTGGGAAGATTCCCGTGACAACCGTGAAACCATCGAAGACCATCTGATGAAAAAATACAAAATTTCGAAGGATGACATCGGCAAGTCTCTCAAGGAATTCTACGGCTGTGAGTTTGTCACGTTCAATGACAAGACGGCGGTCCCCTACGACCTCCTGAAAAGGCTGAAGGAAGAATACCTCCGCCGTGAGCTCTGGGTCCCTCTGGAAAAGCAGGATGGAAAAATAAGGATCCTCATCGATGACCCGAACAACGTCCTGAAGCGGGACATGATCGAGAGCCTCCTGAAAACGAGGGCCGTCGAGTATGACGTGGCACTCTATGACGACATCCTCAAATACATCAACTTTTTCTTTCAGACGGGCGACGGCGTCGATTCGATCAGCGATATCATCGGAAAACTCGACGACGAGGATGAGCAGCGGTACGAGGAAGACGAAGGCGTTACTGAATCGGACAGCATCATCATGCAGCTTGTGAACAGGGTCATCAACGACGCCTACAACCGAAACGCATCGGATATCCATATAGAGCCGAACCTCACCAAAAAAAACGTCGAGGTCAGATACCGGGTCGATGGTGACCTCCAAACCTATCAGACGGTCCCCTTCAATTACAAATCGGCCATCGTTTCACGCATCAAGATCATGTCAAACCTCGACATCACGGAACGCAGGGTTCCCCAGGACGGCAAAATAAAATTCAGGCGTCCCCGGGGTGAGGAAATTGAGCTCCGCGTCGCCACCATCCCCACCCAGGGAAGTGTGGAAGATGTGGTAATGCGTATTCTCGCCAAGGGAGAAACCATGCCCCTCAACGACATGGGCCTCTCGGAGCGGAATTACAATGAACTGGTGGCGCTCCTCGAAAAACCCTACGGCATGGTCCTTGTCGTCGGCCCGACGGGATCGGGGAAAACCACAACCCTTCATGCAGGGCTGCATTTTATCAATCGACCTGAAACAAAGATCTGGACCGCCGAAGACCCCGTGGAAATAACGCAGTACGGCCTGAGACAGGTTCAGGTCAACCCCAAGATCGGTTTTGACTTCGCGGCGGCCATGCGTGCGTTCCTCAGGGCTGACCCCGATGTCATCATGGTCGGAGAGATGAGAGACTTCGAAACGGCCAAGACGGGTGTCGAGGCGTCACTGACGGGACACCTGGTTTTCAGCACACTCCACACGAACAGTGCACCTGAAACCATCGTGCGCCTTCTGGACATGGGAATCGACCCCCTTAATTTCGCCGACTCCCTCCTCGGCATACTGGCGCAACGTCTGGTGCGCACCCTCTGCAAGAACTGCAAGGAGCCCTATCATGCAACCCGGGAAGAATATGACGAGCTGGCAAAAAATTACGGACTGGAAATGTTCGAACAGCTGAATATTCCCTATAATGATGATTTTACGCTCTATCGACCCAAGGGCTGTCAGAAGTGCGAGGGGACGGGGTACCGGGGACGGATGGGAATCCATGAACTTCTTGTCTCATCCGACGAGATCAAACGACTGGTTCAGAAAAGTGCAACCGTTGAAGAAATCCGTGACATGTCAATATCGCAGGGAATGAGGACCCTTCTCCAGGACGGTATCGAGAAGACGATGAAAGGCGCCACCAGCTTCGCCCAGGTACGCCGGGTCTGCATCAAATAATCTTCTCCTCTTCCTTCGGAAGCACCTCACCTGATGCGCTGCTTCCACTCGTTGATTTTCTGCAGGGCTTCCATCGGCGTGATGTTCATTGAATCGATATGCCGCAATTCACGGATGACATGCTGTTCGTCATCGACGAAAAGAGACATTTGCTGCTCCTTCTGTTGCATCGCATTACGCGTGCCCCTGGCGATCTTCGGCATTCCCACCTCGTCAAGTTCACCCTTTTCGAGATTCTCCAGAATTTCACGGGCGCGCTCAATGACGTCCCGGGGGACTCCTGCGAGGCGCGCAACCTGAATACCGTAACTTCTGTTGGTGCCTCCCTCCACAATTTTTCGGAGAAAGATGATCTCCTCTCCCCACTCCTTGACGGCTATGCTGAAATTCTTCACCCCTTCACGGGTGCGGGCCAGATCGGTAAGTTCATGGTAATGGGTTGCAAACATGGTCCGGGACCCCAGATGCCGTGAATCATGAATATGTTCCGTCACAGCCCAGGCAATACTCAGTCCATCGAAGGTGCTCGTTCCCCTTCCGACTTCGTCAAGAAGAATCAGGCTCTTCGGTGATGCGTTTTTCAGAATATTGGCAACCTCCGTCATTTCGACCATGAAGGTGCTCTGGCCCTTCGCGAGGCTGTCGGCCGCCCCCACTCGCGTGAATATTCGATCGACAATCCCGATTTCCGCCTCCGTCGCGGGTACGAAACTTCCCATGTGCGCCATCAGGACGATGAGGGCGACTTGTCTGATATAGGTGGATTTCCCGGCCATGTTGGGCCCCGTAATGGTGAGAAACCGGCTGTCGGAACAATTCAGGAATGTGTCGTTGGGGACGAACCCGCCATTCAGATTCATGCGCTCCACCACGGGATCCTGTGGAGAACAGGTTCCGGCTGGATCGCTCTTCTGCCACGTCTGTGGCCAGCGGGTTG
>CAYTUH010000146.1:0-6585 GCA_964441165.1 uncultured Syntrophaceae bacterium | reverse complement strand
ACGACGCCTCACGGTGAGGTGACGACGCCCGTTTTCATGCCCGTGGGGACGCAGGCCACGGTAAAGTCTCTCGAGCCGGAGCGGGTCCACGACCTGGGCGCTGAAATCATTCTTTCCAATACCTACCATCTCTATCTCCGTCCGGGACATGAACTGATCGGCAGATTCGGCGGGCTCCATGAATTCATGAACTGGCACCATCCCGTTCTCACCGACAGCGGCGGATTTCAGATTTACAGTCTCGGGGCACTTCGAAAAATCACCGAGGATGGTGCCTCCTTTCAGTCACACATCGACGGATCAACCCATTTTATCAGCCCCGAAAAGTGCATTGAAATTCAGGAGGCCCTCGGCGCCGACATTATCATGTGTCTCGACGAGTGTGTCCCCTATCCTGCAGATCGCCGGTATGTGGAAACATCCCTGGGGCTCACGACGCGATGGGCGGAGCGCTGCAGGAACGCCCACAAAAAAGAAACGCAGGCGCTCTTCGGAATTGTACCGGGCGGGATTTACGAAGACATGAGAGAGCGGTCGCTGAAAGAGCTGCGTACCATTGGTTTTGACGGATATGCCTTGGGAGGTCTCAGTGTGGGAGAACCGAAGGAGGAGATGATCCGTATCGTCGAAACGACCGCACCGCTCTGCCCCGGAGATCAGCCACGATACCTCATGGGCGTGGGGACACCGGAAGATATCGTTGAATGCGTCTATCACGGCATCGACATGTTCGATTGCGTCATGCCCACACGAAATGCCCGAAACGGAATGTTATTTACAAATAAGGGAAAGATTGCTATAAGAAATGCCCGTTACCGGGAAGACAATCTGCCCCTTGACAGCGAGTGCGACTGTTACACCTGCAGACATTATTCCCGGGCCTATCTGAGGCATTTATTCATCGCCAGGGAGATCCTGGCGATTGTTTTAAATACGATACACAATGTACGCTATTATATGAACCTGATGGAGAAAATCAGGAACGCGATCGTACAGGACGAGTATGAAACGTTCAGAAAACATTTTATGTCGGAGCTGTCGGAACACACCCCGGATGAAACGAGGTAAGTTCCCGCAGGTCAGATAAACGACAAAATCCAGAGGAGGATTCACATATGATGGGTATAGCCTATGCAATGGGAGGAGCCGGACAGGGCGGAGCAGGAGGTCAGGGCGCGGACATGCAGTTTATTGTCGTCATGATCGCCATTTTCGCTATCTTTTATTTCCTCCTTATCAGACCGCAACAGAAACGGCAGAAGCAACTCAAGGAGATGATAGACAACCTGGCACACGGAGATTCGGTAATCACCACGGGGGGATTGCACGGCAAGATTACCGGAATTACCGAACAGGTCATCACGCTGGAAATTGCCGACAAGGTGCGCGTGAAGATATCGCGGGGGAACATCGCGGCAGTCACGCAAAAAGCGGCGAAAGAATAGTTCTCGAAAGGGGTACCGGTATCGATGTTTGATAAGAATATCAAATTGAGGGGAATTATCACGATTATTGTGCTGGGATTCGCGTTGTTCTATCTCATGCCCTCTCTCGTCGGAGGACTTCCGTCATTCTGGGAAAAAAACCTGCCCTCCGACAAAATCCACCTCGGCCTTGACCTTCAGGGAGGCATGCATCTCGTACTTGAGGTGGAAACCGAAAAGGCTTTAGAGAGCGCAACGGAACGGATCGCCAATGACCTCAAGGAACAGTTGATGAAAAAGAGGGTGCGGTTCAGGAATTTTGACCGCATAAACGGTTCGACAATCACGCTCGAATTACCCGACGAGAAAAACAGCAGTCAGTTTTCTCTCATTGTTGACGAGCATTTCCCCTATCTGAGCATACAGTCAACGGAAATACATAACGGCAGGGAGACGCTCCAGCTTAAAATCAATGAAAAACAGGCGGAAGGTATAAAGAAGTTCGCCGTCGAGCAGAGCCTTGAAACGATACGTAACAGGGTCGACCAGTTCGGCGTCACCGAGCCGGAAATCATCCCTCAGGGAAAGGAACGCATCCTGATTCAGCTTCCAGGGATCAAAGACCCCCAGAGAGCAATCAACCTGATCGGGAAGACAGCCCTTCTGGAATTCATGCTTGTGGATGATGAACACAGTCTCGACGAAGCACTCAAGGGCACCGTTCCGCCCGGCGATATCGTACTCTATGGCTACAAGGTGAATTCGGAGACCGGCGCGAAGAGAAAGATACCCTATCTTCTGAAGAAAAAGACGCTCCTTACCGGTGAATCGCTCGAGGACGCAAAGGTAACCATCAGCGACCGGTTCGGCGAACCCTATGTTTCGCTGAAGTTCGATTCCCAGGGTGCACGGGATTTCGACAGAATTACCGCTGAAAACGTCAAGAAACGTCTGGCAATCGTCCTCGACGGCATCGTCCATTCGGCGCCTGTCATTCAGGAAAGAATTTCGGGCGGAAACGCACAGATTACGGGACTGTTCACCATGGAAGAAGCCCGCGACCTCGCCATCGTCCTCCGGGCAGGTGCACTGCCCGCACCGGTCGTCATCCTCGAACAGCGGTCGGTGGGACCCTCACTGGGACAGGATTCGATTGAAAAAGGATTCATGTCGATCATTATCGGCGGTATGCTGGTGATTCTTTTCATGATCACCTATTACAGATACTCGGGCATCATTGCCGACATTGCGCTGACATTGAACATCATTCTGATTCTGGGGGCGCTTGCTGCCTTCAAGGCCACACTGACGCTTCCCGGCATCGCCGGTATCGTTTTGACAATCGGTATGGCCGTCGACGCGAACGTACTTATCTTTGAAAGAATCCGGGAGGAACTGCGCCTCGGCAAATCACCCCGGGCGGCGATCGACGGAGGATATTCAAAGGCCCTTCTGACCATCATCGACGCAAATGTCACGACGCTGATCGCGGCGCTGGTCCTCTTCCAGTTCGGGACCGGACCGATCAAGGGATTCGCCGTCACGCTGAGCATTGGTATCCTGTGCAGCATGTTTACGGCCATCTTCGTCACGCGTATTATCTACGACTACTTCATATGGTACAGAAAAATCACCACGGTGAGCATATAGGAGAGGGGCATGGAACTAATTAAACCTGGCACAAATCTGGATTTTGTCGGAAAAATGAAGCTTGCGTTCATCGCGTCGCTGGTAGCAATCGCGGTCAGTATCCTCTCGCTCCTTTTTCACGGCGGCCCGAACCTGGGAATCGATTTTGCGGGCGGAACGCTGGTACAGGTCCAGTTTTCAAAAGAAACATCCGTTAACGAGGTCCGTGAGGCCCTCGGCACGGTCGATCTTGGAAGCAGCAGCATCCAGCGGTTCGGCTCCAAGGCGGAGAACGAATATCTCATCAAAACGGAAAAGTCGAGCTCGGAGGTCAAGGGACTCTCTTCATCCATAGGCGAGGCTCTCGCCAATCGGTTCGGTCAGGATAATTTTGAACTCCGAAGGGTCGAAGTCGTCGGTCCGAAAGTCGGCTCGGATCTGCGCAAAAAGGGCATCCTGGCCATGTTCTATGCAATGATCGGCATTCTCATATACATAACCCTGCGGTTCGAACTGCGGTATGCCCTCGGGGCGATCATTGCACTCATTCACGATGTGACAATTACCGTGGGTATCTTTTCCCTTCTGGGCAAAGAATTCACTCTTCCCATCATTGCAGCCCTGTTGACGATTATCGGCTATTCTCTCAATGACACGATCGTGGTGTTCGACCGCATCCGGGAGAATCTGAAGAAAGTGCGAAAGCAGAGTCTCGGAAATGTCATTAATTCGAGCGTCAACGAAACATTGAGCCGTACCGTGCTTACGTCCCTGACCACTCTGATCGTCGTGGCAGCGCTCTATTTCCTGGGCGGGGCGGTTATCCATGATTTCGCCTTTGCCCTCATTGTGGGAATCCTGGTCGGAACGTACTCGTCGATCTTCATAGCGAGTCCCACGATTCTCGCATGGGAATCGCTGTGGCCGTCAAAACCGAAAAGGAAAGGGTAAACTTGACCCCTTTAGACGCAGCCGGGTTGACAGCAGTTATCGTCATTCTGTTCATTGGTGTTTTTGTGACTGTATACGGATTCCCGGGAACATTGCTCATCCTTGGTGATGTGATTGCCTATGCATGGATTACTGATTTTGAGAAAATCGGGTTTTGCCTGATTGCCGCGATGGTTGCCATATCGCTCATCGCGGAAGGGCTCGACTTCTTCATGGGATTAAAGGGTATCAAACAGTTCGATCTGTCGCGAAACGGTGTCATGGCATCCATAGCCGGAAGCGGTGCGGGAGCATTTATAATGACGCAATGGATGATGGGTCTCGGCACCATAACAGGAATCTTCCTGGGCGCGCTTGCGGGACTTCTCATGATCGACCTCGTTGAACGACACAAGCTGAAAGTCGCCTATCGGCCGGGGTATGGAACTATTGCCGGAAAGGTTGCGCGGGCGTCATCACGTGGCCTCTGTGCCCTCATAATGACCTGTATGATCATGTCAGCCATTTACTCGTGAGGTTTGTACAAGGATGGAAAAAGGCAAGAAAAGCATCATCAAGGAATATGCCGAGACGATAATCATAGCGGTGCTGATTGCGCTGTTCATAAGGACCTTCATCGTGCAGGCCTTCAAAATCCCCTCGGGTTCCATGAAGGAAACGCTGCTCATCGGCGATCACATCCTGGTAAACAAATTCATTTATGGGGTAAAAATCCCCTTTATCAGGAAGACGATTATTCCCGTATCCGCCCCCAAGAGAGATGATATCGTCGTATTCATTTATCCCATGGACCGTTCGAAAGACTTCATAAAACGCGTCATCGCAGTCGGCGGCGACACTGTAGAGATACGGGACAAAAAGATCTATCTCAACGGCACCCTCAGTGAAAATGATCACGGGCACTTTACGGACAACCTGATTCTTCCCCGGGCGATTCAACCGCGCGATAATTTCGGGCCCACAAAAGTCCCCGAGGGTTCCATCTTCGTGATGGGTGACAACAGGGATCAGAGTTACGACAGCAGATTCTGGGGATTCGTAGAACTGAAAGATCTGCTCGGAAAGGCCTTTATCATATACTGGTCATGGGACAAGAACGATCATGGCGTGCGGTGGAGCCGGATAGGGGACCTGCTTCACTGAGAGGAGGCCTCCGGGCCATCATGACGCCGGAGGAAACATGTAAAACGGCTTGACAGAAAAAAACTGTACTGCTACAAATAAAACTCGTAACTGCTATTTCTGATGGTAAAGGATAATGATGGCCATCGTGTCCATACAAACAGACGGGTAACCGGCCTTCTCATCTTGTGGGAAGGCCTTTTTTTTGGACACATCCGCAACTCAACAGGGAAACAAAAGAGAGGGTATGCAAGGAAATGAAAGGGAAAAAAGTGGTCATGGATGCCGAGGGTATCGATCGGTCCCTCACACGAATTGCCTATGAAATCCTTGAAGAGAACAAGGGAACGGAAAACCTTGTCCTGGTGGGAATCCAGAAAGGAGGCGTCTTCCTTGCGAAGCGTCTCGGCAGGAAAATCGCCGGTATGGAGGGTGATGAGGTGCCTCTCGGCATTCTGGATATCACCCTCTATCGTGACGACATCATGACCCGCGACCGGAAACCGAAGATGGGCAAAACCGACATTCCCTTCTCGCTGGATCACAAAACGGTCATCCTCGTGGATGACGTGCTCTTCACGGGAAGAACCATCCGTGCCGCCATGGACGCCCTGATGGATTTCGGAAGGCCCAAACTCATTCAGGTGGCTGTCCTGATCGACAGGGGTCATCGAGAACTTCCCATCATGGCCAATTATGTGGGACGCAGCCTTCCTTCATCACTCTGGGAAGAAATCAGTGTCAATCTGACCGAAAAAACCGGCGTCGATGAAGTCATTATCGAAAAATGTTGATTTGGGGTAACATGATGAAACTACCGAGAAAAGATATACTTGGTTTAAAAGATGTACCGCGGGATGAAATTTCGCTTATCCTCGATACGGCGGAATCACTCAAAGAAATCTCATCCCGGTCTATCAAGAAGGTGCCTACACTTCGCGGCAAGACGGTAATCAACCTCTTTTACGAACCAAGCACGAGAACAAGAACCTCCTTTGAAATCGCGGCGAAGCGCCTCAGTGCCGATTCCATAAATATTTCCACCTCCACAAGCAGCGTCGTCAAGGGTGAAACGCTGATCGACACGGCAAAGACACTCGACTCCATGAATCCCGACATTATCGTCATCAGGCACGGCGCGTCAGGTGCGCCCCACATTCTCGCGAAACTGCTCCCGCAATCGATCATCAATGCCGGTGACGGCTCCCATGAGCATCCCACACAGGCGCTTCTCGACATGCTTACGATCAGGGAACGAAAGGGAGCGGTGGAGGGCCTGACGGTTGCAATCGTCGGGGATATCGCTCACAGCAGAGTCGCCCGTTCCAATATTTACGGATTGACGACCATGGGCGCGAAGGTTCGCATCTGCGGGCCGGCGATGATGATTCCGAAAGACATAGAGAAACTGGGTGTCTCCGTTTTCACGTCCATGAACGAGGCGATAGGGAATGCCGAT
>CAYTUH010000145.1:5743-6608 GCA_964441165.1 uncultured Syntrophaceae bacterium | reverse complement strand
AGGTGCATCCGGCGTACAAAGGAGACAGCAAAAAAGGAATTTGTGCTGTCTCCCGTCAGCAATGAAATCAAACGCTTTCAAAAGAAGAAGGCCCGCGGATCCCGGATGAAACTTACACCAACTCCCAATATCGCCTTCGATCATCCATTTTTCCCAAAAACGATCAGCAGGAAAATCAAGGATCTTTCCGTAACGGGTTTTTCCGTATACGAAGCGGCGGAAGAAAGCGTTCTCATGCCCGGCATGATCATACCCGATTTATCGATCATTTTTTCCGGCGACACGGTGGCTCAATGCACGGCCCAGGTCATATACCGAAAACTCGAGAAAAAAGGCCTCCTTCGATGCGGCCTCGCCATCCTCGACATGGATGTCACCATGTTCGGGAAAATGAGCAACGTGCTCTTCAATGTTACCGATCCCAATGTCTTCGTTGATCACAAAGTCGACATGGAAGCACTGTGGGAATTCTTCTTCGACACGAACTTCATCTATCCAAAAAAATACCGGCACATCCATTCCTACAGAAACGATTTCAAGGAGACATACAGGAAACTCTACAGCCATAACCCTGACATCGCTGCCAACATAACCTACCAGAAGGACGGGAAGATATACGGTCACGTCTCGATGGTGAAGGCCTATGAACGCGCATGGATGATTCACCATCTTGCCGCGAGACCGGCGGGCGGCAAACAGATCGGATTGTCCATGCTGAAGCAGATCATTTACTATTTCGAAGGGTTTTATCGCCTTCCTTCACTGAACATGGATTACTGGATCTGTTATTTCCGTCCGGAAAACAGGTTTATGGACTACTTCTTCAGATCCTTCGTTGAGTATCTCGACGACCCCCGAGCCTGCT
>CAYTUH010000145.1:0-5733 GCA_964441165.1 uncultured Syntrophaceae bacterium | reverse complement strand
GCTCTCTCGATCTTTTCGCCTACAAGGATTACCCGACTGGTTCCGCCGGAGGGAAAACGCTGCCTCCCGAATGGACGCTCAGAGAATTCTCAAAAGCCGAGTCCCCGGACTTGCACCGTTACTATCGAAATGCATCGGGGGGACTTTACCTGGACACCGTGCTCCCGGAGCATCTGCCCGACAGCGAATCCCTTGAGGAACTCTACGCCCGCAATGGCTTCCTTCGAAGGATGAAGGTTTTTTCCCTCTTGCGCATGGACAAACTGAAGGCCCTGCTCGTCGTCAACGAGTCAAACCTCGGCCTCAACCTCTCGGAACTCCTTAACGGCATCACCATTATCGTAAACGATCCCGACGGCCTGACGTGGGATATCCTGTCTAACGCCCTCAATCATCTGGTCTCCGTATATGATACTCCCGTTGTTCCCCTTCTTGTCTATCCGCTTACCTATCTCGAGGAGCGAAAAATTTCTTACGAGAAGAAGTATCAGATGCTTATCATGGATATGCAGCACGGAATGGATTTCATATATTTCATGCAGCAGCAGCTAAAAACCAAAATCCGGTTCATACTGAAATATCTTATAAGAAAGTATATAAAAAAATGAATAATCTCCCCCTTTACAACAGTAGAATTATCAAAGTGTTTGCTGAATACCTGGACAAACGCTATCCGCAATTCAATATCAAGCCCGCCCTTGATCACGCCGGCATAACGATATATCAGATCGAAGATGAAGGGCATTGGTTCAATCAGGACCAGGTCGACAGGTTTTACGAAAAACTCGTCGATATCATCGGCAATCCGAATATCGCGCGGGAAGCGGGACGTTATTCGGCACTTTCCAAGGCGGGTGCGATAATACAGCAATACGCCCAGGGATTTATCACACCGGCCGCTGCATACAAGCTCATGGGGAAAATTTACCCCGTCGTGAGCAGGGCATGCCTCGTGGAAACGAAACAGATCGGAAGTAATAAAATTGAAGTTTCCGTACAGCCCAAGCCGGAGGTTGATGAAAAACCCTACCAATGTGACAACAGGCTTGGAACCTTTGAATCCGTCGCCAAGCTTTTTACACATGATTTTGCCAGAATCGAACACCCCGAATGCATTCACCGGGGAGACAGTCAGTGCCGTTATATTATATCCTGGGACCAGCCACGCTATCGCAAGTGGAAGAGAATCCGCAACTATGCCGCCGTTCTGAACGCCTTTCTGGTTTCGCTGTTTCTTATTCCCGGCATTCCGGTCCGGATCACCCCCATCCTGATGTCCTCGCTCCTCCTGCTCTATTTGATCCTTTATTCCGAATATGTTGAGGGGAAGGAAAGCAGACTGGAACTCAAGAGCAAGGGAGAAATGGCGGTCGATCTCCTGGGCCGTATCAACACGAGCTACAACAATGCGTTGCTGATTCAGGAGTTCGGCCAGGCAGTCTCGAGCATGCTGGACATCGAGAAACTCCTCCATTATACGATGGAAGCCTTTGAAAAGCGCCTCGATTTTGACAGAGGCATTATTCTGCTTGCCAATGAAGACCGAACCCGCCTCGTATACAAGGCGGGGTACGGATACGAACCGGGCCTTCAGGCATTAGCCGACAATCTTTCATTCCATCTCGACAAACCGGACTCACAGGGACAATTTGTCCTGGCCTTCAAAAAACAGAGGCCGTTCCTGGTCAACAACACCAGCGAAATCGAAGATGTAATCTCGGCAAGGAGCCTTGAATTCGCGCGGGCGATCGGTACACGGGCGTTTATCTGCGTCCCTATCATGTACAAAGGAACCTCGGAGGGTGTGCTCGCTGTCGACAACATTCAATCGAAAAAGCCCCTGAGTCAGAGCGATCTCAATCTGCTGATGGGGATCGCTCCCGCGATAGGAACCAGTATCAATAATGCCCGATCCTACCAGAAAATAAGGGAGAACGAAGAGCGGTTCCGGGCGCTCGGCGAAAATTCGCCCGATGTCATCTATACGCTGGATGCAGAAGGATACATCACCTATATCAACCCGGCTGTCACGAAATTCTTTACCTACAATCCATCCGAGTTAATCGGCACATGCTTTTTCGATATCATAAAGGAAGAAGACGTGTCGGTGCTGAAGAAACACGTCTTCCGGGCACGGGACAATAAAGAGACGATCAAGGACGTAGCCGTCACCGTCATTGGCAGGAACGGTTCGGAGCATCCCGCCAATCTGAGCGGCGCACCCAATTTCGATGCACGGGGAAAACTGATCGGTATTGTGGGCAATATCAAAGACCTCTCGGAACTCAAGAGAAACTTCGACACGCTGCAACTGACGCTGGAAAGTACCATCAAGGCAATGTCCGAGATCGTGGAATCACGTGATCCTTATACTGCAGGCCACCAGAGACAGGTTTCCGAAATCGCCTGCGCGATTGCGGAAGAAATGGAACTCCCCCTGGAGAAAATCAATGGAATCCGGATGGCAGCGATGATCCACGACATAGGCAAAATGTACGTACCTGCCGAGATTTTGAGCAAGCCTGTAAGTTTGAGTGATCTTGAGCTTTCAATGATAAGGAATCATCCGGAAGTAGGTTATAACATCATCAAGAACATAGAGTTCAACGCTCCCGTCGCAGACATCGTGTATCAACACCACGAACGAATGGATGGAAGCGGATACCCGAGGGGGCTTTCCGCCACAGAAATCCTTCTCGAATCGCGCATTGTCGCGGTCGCCGACGTGGTGGAGGCCATGAGCAGTCATCGACCCTATCGGCCGGCACTCGGCATCGAGGCTGCCCTTGAAGAAATTTCCACACACAGGGGTTCGCTCTACGACCCCGACGTGGTGGATGCCTGTCTTAAACTCTTCAGAGTCAAGAAGTATACACCGCGACAGGACGAAAGGCTGTTTCACAATGCCGCGTCTCACGGCACCTATCTATAAGGAAGGCGTGGTTTACTCCCCTTGCAGAGAACCAGGCATGAGTAAGTGAAACGCCGCGGATCGTGGAAAAATCGTGTAAAATCCTCGAAAAAGGCCTCCCGTCCGCCGGGATACTCTTCAAAGAGGTCGTTCACTCTATAGGCCGCCATCTCCACTTTCTTGATCCAGTTGAAGGCATCCTTTTCTTCGATCTCACCATATATCAGATGGTGAGGCATGATATGAACATCAATATTTTCTAGCCCCTCATCGTAGAGGTAGGAATAAAGCTTCCGCCCCGCATTGGCATCGAAGTTGTAATCATCTTCCAGACGTTCCATTACTCTGTGGAGCATTGTATCGAGGCTTCGGGAAAGCTCGTAGTGGTTAAGGCAGTTTTGATCGAGGTCGAGGAGACACAGGCATCCCCCGGGCGCAAGAGAATTCACGAGACTCCGCACGATATCAGGACTTTCGGCTCTGAAATACTCGAGCAGGAAACGGACCCATATAATATCGAAAGGACCAAGATCGTCCATCCGTTGATGCACGTCACGAACATGAAATTCGATTCCCTCCCTGTTACCGTACTGTTTTCTGGCATATTCAATCCGGTCACTCGATGCATCGACACCCACCACTTTTCCCCCAGGCTGAACCATCTCATGTATAATGTGCGTGGTCCGTCCCGTACCGCATCCCAGATCAAGTATCGTCTGCCCCGGTTTCATGCCGCACCACGCCGCGTGCCTTCGTACTTCATCGGCATCGGTTTTCATTTCCAGTCTCAGTATCTCATCCTTGCTCTCCATCAAGTAATCGGACTTCATCACGTTAACAGAATCCTTTCATCATAATATGCATTGTTCAGGCTTTTCACTGCGTGTTCAGGCTACGCAACAGGCAGGTGACTGAAGTATAAAGCAATCGTACGGCACGTCAATAAAAAAGGTTCAATTCTGGTAATTAAAAACGACTTGTTTTTTCGTTGAGATTCAGAGGGGGTAGCTTTCCTGTTCGCAGAAGGGGAAACTGTCCCGCATGATTTCACTGCACACATTGATCAGGAGAGACCCGAGGGCCCTTATTCTATTCCGGGACTTCCGAATGCCATTTCAGGGTGGCATCCCCCAGCACACCGGACACTATCAATGTGAGATTTTCCTTTCGATGTAACGTTGCTGACGATTCCGAGCCCTGTGCAGGGAGGAGATATCTGAGGCTGTAAAATTTTCCGTGATACCGGTTCACATAAGGAAAAACCTTCATGACAAAGGGATTGATATCCTCAATTTCTCTTATTTCCGCGGGCCTGTGCACTATGCCCCTGTCTTCTTCACGAAGCACCACGTTCCAGACCGATCGAGTCCGGGCAAAATCATTTTCCTCAATGTGCGGCGTGGCGGCATAAAAGAAAAATTCCATGAAACCGGACCGTGTGTCCATGCATATCTCCTTTGGAAGTAAATCCTTCCCCATATCGTTTACGCCGTATATCCTTTCATATTCAGAGACGTAGGCGTCCTGGAATTCAGGACTTCTGTATGTAGCTACAATCCGAAGGGTCGTTTCGAAATGTGAATATACCGTCTGCTCCCGCGTCCATTTTTCAAGGACTGCAGTATATTCATCCGAAAGGGCCTGATTACGGGCAATGCCTGCGTAGTCCTTGACGTGTTCACAGCCCATCATGCCGCACAGCACTGCACACAGGATCAGCCACCGGCCCTTCTTCATCATTCCCCTCCAAACACCCGTGAAAATATATAATCAATATGTTTCAGAAAATTGTTGATGTCAAAGGTTTTGTCCAGATCGGCAGCGGACACATGGGCCATGACTTCTTCATCTTCCTGCAATATTTGTTTGAACTCCCTGCCCGTTGACCAGGATTGCATGGCATTTCGCTGCACCATCTCGTAAGCCTTTTCCCGGGAGATTTCTTTCTCAACAAGTTTCAGCAACACCATCTGTGAGAAAACCAGTCCTTTCGTCAAGTGCAGGTTCTGCAGCATCTTCTCGGGATAGACCATGAGGTCCCGCATCACGGATGTAAAGCGATGAAGCATGAAATCAAGAAGTATGGTTGCATCGGGGGCGATCACCCGTTCCACCGATGAGTGACTGATGTCTCTCTCGTGCCAGAGGGCATTATCTTCAAGTGCCGCCAGAGCGTAGGAACGCATCAGACGGGCAAGTCCTGAAAGGTTTTCCGTAAGAACGGGATTCCGCTTATGGGGCATTGCCGAAGACCCCTTCTGCCCCGGAGAAAAGTATTCTTCCGCCTCGCGAACCTCCGTCCGCTGCAGATGCCGGATTTCGATTGAGAATTTTTCAATCGATGAGGCCACCACCGCAAGCGTGGCGAAAAACATGGCATGCCGGTCACGCTGGACAATCTGAGTCGAAACTGGACAGGGCTTCAATCCCAGTTCACCACAGACGTATTCTTCCACGGAGGGATCAATAAAAGAGAATGTTCCCACTGCCCCTGAAATTTTACCGAAACCGACGGTCTCCATCGCCTCGCTCATACGGTCCCTGTTTCTCTTCATTTCCTGGTACCTTAAGCCATCCAACACTGCCAAGCAATACTCTTTTGTTTCATAAACAATGCCATATTTACTTTTAAATTTAAACAAAGTATAAAGACTTTTCCCTTTTTTCTCTGGATTCATTGATAGTCACCTCCCTCTTTCGACTCGGTCCAAGCGTTCTTTAGTGCAACGCTTTTTTTCTGCATGAAATCAGACATGTCTGGTGGGCTCTAACGCCTGAATTAAGCCGCGCCGCTGCGGCAGGGTAGCCGAAGCTGGAACGGA
>CAYTUH010000144.1:5416-6625 GCA_964441165.1 uncultured Syntrophaceae bacterium | reverse complement strand
CAACGCAGCAGTTGGACTTTTTACGAAGCCATCTATCTTTAACCGGTGAATCGGTAAGGATTATTCACGTTTACTATAAGGAATCATGATGATATGGAGCAATTACGGGTCGGTGTGATACTGGGGGGACTATCGTCTGAAAAAGAGGTGTCGCTGAACAGCGGCCGGAATGTCTATGACAATCTTGACAGGGAACGCTACCATCCCGAAGCGGTCTTCATGGACCGGGAGGGAATGTTGTGGATCATTCCCTGGCAGCTCGTGTCTCAGAACACGACCACCGATATCGAGGAGCGCCTTGAAAAGGATGCCCGGAAGGTCTCCTACGAGACGTTGAACGATGAAATAGACTTTGCCTTCATCGCGCTTCACGGAAAATATGGAGACGACGGGTGCGTCCAGGGGCTTCTTGAAATACTCGGCATTCCCTATACCGGCTCCGGGGTGCTTGCCTCCGCCATAGGCATGGACAAACATATCCAGCAGAAAGTTCTTGAGGCATGCGGCCTCAACGTTCCCGAGAGTATGCTCATATCGGAAAGAGAATGGAAGGAACCTGCCGGTGACGTGGAAGTGCGACTGATGGAGGCATTCGGGCTTCCCTTCGTCGTAAAGCCTCCCCGGGAAGGGTCGAGCATGGGAGTAACGATTGTAAATGATATAAGCATGCTGCCCGATGCAATGAAGCAGGCCTTTGCATGGGATGCCCTTGCCCTGGCGGAAGAATACATCGACGGAACCGAATTTTCATGCATCGTCCTGGAAGAGGATGAGGGGCCGAAGATTCTCGGTGTAACGGAAATTCATCCTCGTGATGAGTTTTATACCTATGACGATAAATATATGCCCGGCCGGTGCAGAAAATTCACCCCGCCGCGCACCATTCCGGCGGAGGTCGTTGAAACGATTAAAGGTGAAGTTGTCAGGGCATACAGGGCGCTGGGGTTTCGTTCCTACGGCCGGATCGACGGATTCGTGCGGAGCGATGGTACGGTATTGATTACCGATCCCAATTCTTCATCGGGAATGGCGCCTTCTTCTTTTTTTTTCGAGCAGGCTGCCGATGCCGGCATGATCCCCTCCATGATTCTTTCGACGCTTATCGAAAACGCCCTCAGGATTCACAGGGAGAAGCGGGGTCCTCTGTAGGATGCAGGAGCGATGATGAACTGATGGAGCGGAGGTCTGTTCCGTCACGATAACCGGTAT
>CAYTUH010000144.1:0-5406 GCA_964441165.1 uncultured Syntrophaceae bacterium | reverse complement strand
TTCTTCCTCGGGAATGGCACCGTCTTCCTTTTTCTTTGAACAGGCCGCCGATGCGGGTATGTTCCCGTCGATGATACTCTCGGAGCTTATCGAAAACGCCCTCAGGATTCACAGGGAGAAGCGGGGGCCGCTGTAAGATCGGTGATGACCGGTCACCTTTTCAATCATGACGGCACGGTGGGAGAGGATGAAAAATCCCCATCGGTGCGGCGGGTTTCACGGCGGCTGTCGATATGTGAAGGTTGAAGATATCAATACAATAGATGGCGATCATGAGTCTTACGGACCGGTTGTGCCGTGGCGGTGAGCCTTTAAGCGGGAGATACAGGATCAGTGAAGAAGAAGCAATCTGAAAAAGTGACAATTGGCATTGTACTGGGAGGGATGTCTTCCGAAATGGAGATTTCTCTCGAGATCGGAAGAAACATATACAGCAAACTGGATCGCGGGAAGTATGACCCTCTCGCAATTTTTATGGACTCTCGCGGCCGGTTATGGGAAATTCCTCTTAAAATGCTGATGCGTAACTCCACTCAGGATATCGAAATGGATCTTGAAGAGGAGGCGGTCCGGATTCCCTATGAGGAATTAAAGGATCGTGTCGACATCCTCTATATAGGGCTTCACGGGAAATACGGTGAAGACGGATGCCTTCAGGGCGTCCTGGAATTGCTGAAAGTCCCCTACGTCGGGTCCGGGGTTCTTGGCTCGGCGCTGGGAATGGACAAGCACATGTCAAGAAAAGTTCTGGCAATGAACGGCATCGATGTTCCCCTTACGAAGGCCATCACCCTTGACGAATGGCGGAAAGAGGCGGAGCGTGTCTGCGGTGAAATCAAAAACGACATCGGCTTTCCCTGTGTCGTGAAACCGTCGCGGGAGGGATGCAGCACCGCCGTCGAGAAGGTGATGTCGGAGGAACGCCTGGCCGAGGCCGTGACGAATGCCTTTGAGTGGGACAGAGTGGCGCTTGTCGAGGAATATATCGAGGGGATCGAGATTACCTGCGGCGTTCTGGGGAATGACGACCCGATTCCGCTGACACCGTCGGAAACGATTCCGACCAGTGAGATCCTTTCACTGGAAGACAAGTTTCTCTACGGACAGGGTGAAAACAAGACACCGGCCCGGGTATCGGAAGAGATGCTGAAGAAGATTCAGGAAACCGCTCTTGATGCCTATCGTGCCCTCGGCTTGAAGGTGTATGCCCGCATCGACATGTTCGTTCGGAAGGATGGACGTGTTGCCGTCCTGGAACCGAACAGCCTGCCCGGCATGACGCCCTCGACGGTCCTCTTTCATCAGGCAGCCGCTTCGGGGATAAACCAGGGAGCGTTCATGGATCGTGTAATAGAGCTTTCCTTTGAAGCTCATGCGCAGAAGCGAGGTCCGCTCTGAAATGAAAGAACCCTCCGCCCTTCTTGACAGGCTTGGCCGGTCGGTACTGAACCATGTGGAAGAGATGGGGAGAGTCTTTCTCTTCCTGTTGTCCTTTCTCCGATGGATTGTGCGACCACCCTATAAAGTAGGGCTGATCTTCAAGCAGATGGAGTTCGTGGGCATCAAGTCCACCTTCGTGGTGGTCTTGACGGGTACCTTTACGGGAATGGTAATGGCACTCCAGGGATATCACGGATTCAGCATGTTCAGTGCCGAAAGTCTTGTCGGTTCAACCGTGGCGTTGGGTATTACGAGGGAACTGGGACCGGTGCTGACGTCGCTGATGGTGACGGCACGGGCCGGTTCGGCCATGGCCGCTGAACTGGGAACGATGCGGGTCACCGAGCAGATCGACGCCCTCTCGGTCATGGCGGCAAACCCCATGAAATATTTGGTGGTGCCGCGGATCATTGCCGGAATCATCATGCTGCCCATCCTGACGATCATCGCCGATTTCGTAGGAATCCTGGGCGGATACTTTGTGGGTGTTCCCGTACTCGGCATCAATGCGGGGGCTTTCGTGAACAACATAACCGATATGGTCGGGCTGGACGATGTATTTAACGGACTCATCAAGGCGGCGGTATTCGGCTTCATCCTTTCGCTCTTCGGTTGCTACAAGGGATTCAATATAGAGGGCGGGGCCGAAGGAGTGGGCAAAGCCACTACCGAGGCCGTTGTATTGGCATCGGTCTATATCCTGGTGAGTGATTATTTCCTGACGGCGATCATGTTCTGAGATGATTAAACTGATTGATCTGTACAAGTCCTTTGGGCATCAGGCAGTTTTGAAGGGCCTCAATCTCGAGATCGAGGAGGGGAAGACCACCGTCATCATCGGGCGAAGCGGCGGAGGAAAAAGCGTGCTCTTGAAGCATATTATCGGCCTTCTCCTGCCCGATTCGGGGCAGGTGCTCTTCGAGGGGAAAAACATTCCCGAACTTGACGACAACGAACTCAACGAAGTGCGGAAAAAGTTCGGCATGCTTTTTCAGAGTGCGGCGCTCTTCGATTCCATGACCGTCGGTGAGAATGTCGCCTTTCCCCTGCGCGAGCATACGCACATGAGTGAAGAAGACATACGGGATGTGGTCAACGACCGCCTCAGGGCTGTCGGATTGCGCGATGTGGAAAATAAAATGCCTTCGGAGTTGAGTGGGGGCATGAAAAAGCGGGCAGGTCTCGCCCGGGCCATCGCCATGCACCCGCAGGTGGTTCTTTTTGACGAGCCCACTACGGGTCTGGACCCGGTAATGGCCGAAGCGATAAACCAGTTGATTATCGAGACCCAGGAGAAATTCAACCTGACCTGTGTGGCGACGAGCCACGATATGAAGTCGATTTTTACCATTGGTGACAGGATCGCCATGATTTATGACGGGATAATCATCGCCGATGGAACACCCGAGGAGATAAGGGCTTCCGATAATCCGGTGGTGACGCAGTTTCTGGCGGGCAGTCTTGACGGCCCGATTCATATGCTGTAAGGACAAAACGGCGCGAGAGAGACTGCGTTTCATGATGGCGGACAGAGAAGGGCAGGAAAAGATTCATTCCACGGGTCTAACCGATACGGGAGAGTAAAGTATGTTTGCATCAATCAGTACGGAGGCGAAAGTCGGATTGTTTATCCTCGTGGCCCTGATCCTGCTGGCCTATATGTCGTTTCAGGTCGGTGAAAAGCGGATCGGTTTCAAAAAGGGCTACCTGGTGACCTCGCATTTCGACGATGCGTCGGGACTGGAACGTGATGCATCGGTGCGGATTGCCGGCGTCGAAGTGGGAAGGGTCGATGAGATATCGCTTATCGATTCAAAGGCACAGGTCACCATGAGAATCTTTCCCACGGTCAAACTCCAGAAAGACGCGAAAATTGTCATAAAAGCATATGGAATCCTGGGGGACAAGTATATCGAGATTGTTCCGGGGACGGAAGGTGTGCCCCTCCTGGAGGACGGCGATGAAATCACCCGTGTCGAGAAACAGACCGATATCGACAGGCTCCTGCGTGACCTGGGGAAAATTGCCGACGACGTAATGGCCGTCACGGCATCGTTGCGCACGGTGGTCGGCGGCGAAGAAGGCGCCGCAAATCTGAGTGCAATCCTGGAAAATACGCGCAATCTTACGGCAAACATGAATAAAGTGGTTGTAAATAATGAAGAAAAGATTGCCCTGGTTCTGGACAACACAAAGAGTCTGACGGCGAATCTCAATAAAATAGTCAGTGAAAATGACAGGAACGTGGCCGCACTGGTTGATAATTTGAACAGGGCATCGAAGGAAATGGAGCGGACTTTCGCCGCGTTGCGCGACATTTCGGAGAAAGTCAGCAGGGGAGAGGGTACGCTCGGTCAGCTGATCGAAAACGAAGAGGTGTTCGACAACCTGAATGAGACGCTTGCTGCGCTCCGGGAGATCACCGACAAGGTGAACCAGGGAGAAGGGACCATCGGCAGGTTGATCAATGAAGACGAGACCGTCGATAATCTGAATGCGGGATTGAAGAGCATCGACAAGAGCATGGCGGGAATCAATAACTACATTTCCCAGGCCGACCGGTTCCGCATGTTTCTGGGCTATCGGGGCGAGTACCTCTTTGACACCAGCAATGCAAAGAGCTACGTGGATTTGACGATCCGCCCGAACGAGGACAAGTTCTACCGGTTGGGAGTGGTGGCGGACCCGCGGGGAAGGCGAACGCTGACGGAACGGTGGGTTGACGGGACCTACAGCAGGATGGAGGAATGGGATCGTGAAAAGCTGCTCTTTACGGTTGAGATGGGAAAGCGATTCAAGGACCTCACGATCCGGGGGGGACTGCTTGAATCTACCGGCGGCGTCGGCATTGACTATTTCGCACTCGACGACGACCTGAAGCTCACCTTTGAGGCCTTTGATTTCGATCCCGACAGGAACCCGCACCTCAAGATATATGCCGACTACAAGCTCCTCAAACACATCTATCTCACGGCGGGATGGGACGATTTCATAAGTGACGAGGACAATGATTCGCCCTTTGCCGGCATGATGATACAGTTCGAGGATGAAGACCTCAGGTATCTCATGTCGAGTATACCGATTCCGAAATAGAGGCCGTCAGGGAATTTATTTCAGGGAATTGCCGGAAAAGGAGGAGATAGGAGGAAGACTTCGGGCATGACGCCCGAAGGTGAGAGACCAAATAACGTCACATTAAGGGGGGAAATGATGACAAAACTAATTCACCGGTATATCTGCGTATTTTCAACAATCCTTTTGATTGCACTGTCGATGGCCGTTCATGTCGAGACGGTTCGGGCCTTCCCGGATACCCGGGATTCCGAGATACGTTCCGTTATCGTCTCGGCTGACGGGTTCGCTGTCCCTGAAGAAGGAAAATCGCTCGAGGCGGCCCGGCGCGGAGCCTGGGCGGAGGCGCGGCGGAAAATCCTCGAAAAGGCCAGAACCTATCTCGATGAGATTACGAGAGTTGAGGGTGTGAAACTGGCCGTGACCCTCGAGAAAAGCGATTCGAAAGGCTTCGTGTCCGAACTTGAAAAGAAGGATTACGGCATCGATGAAAAGGGACGTTACCGTGTGTGGCTGAAGGGAGAAGTCCGGTATTCCCTGAGCAACGATGAGGCCTGCAGGGAGGCGCTCCTGACGCCGTCGGCGCCGTTGACGATCACCCTGTGGACGGATAAGCGGGATTACAGGGAAGGAGAGACCGTGACCGTCTTCTTTCGCGGCAACAGGGATTTTTACGGGAAAATCCTCCTGAAGGATACCTCGGGAACTATCGTGCAGATTCTTCCGAACAACTATCGTCAGATTTCCTTTTTTGAAAAAGGGAAAACATATACCGTGCCCGGAGAAGGAGATCGATGTGATATGCGTGTTCACCCACCTTTTGGAACGGAGACGTTTTCCGTATGTGCAAGTGGCGCGGCTCTGAGCGTGAGACACATGAAGGCGATTGCCGGG
>CAYTUH010000143.1:0-6627 GCA_964441165.1 uncultured Syntrophaceae bacterium | reverse complement strand
TACGTCTACCTCGCCCGGGGAGTGAAGGAGAGGGTAACGGTCCCCGTCTTTGCCGCGAACCGCCTCGGCGACCCCAGTGTGGCTGAACGGGCACTGCGAAGCGGGTCCTGCGACATGATCTGCTGGGGAAGGCCGCTCATCGCCGATCCGGAATTACCGAACAAAGTCAGAGAGGGCAGGCTTGGCGAGGCCCGTTTCTGTATTTCCTGCAATCAGGGGTGCTTCGACGCACTCTTCTCTGGAAATTCCGTGAGCTGTGTCCTCAACCCCCGCGCCGGGAGGGAAAAGGAGGTAACGGTGAAGCGGGCAGAGAAGAAAAAGCGCGTTCTCGTCGCCGGCGGCGGGCCGGCGGGGATGGAATTCGCCTGTACCGCCGCCGAACGGGGGCATGCCGTCACCCTGTATGAAAAGGAGCGCACCCTCGGGGGGCAGGTCAATGCAGCCATGGCGCCTCCCGGGAAAAGAGAGTTCGGCAAGCTGGTCGACAGCATGAGAAGCCGCATGGCCCATGCCGGCGTCGAGATCAGATACGATACCGAGGTTACCCCCGACATGATCGGGAATGGCCTGTCGACGTTCGATCTTCTGGTCATCGCCTCAGGCGGCCGGCCCGTCACCTTTCCGGTACCCGGCATAGACAAGCCGCATGTAGTCGGCGCCTGGGATGTACTGCAGGAAAAGGTCCCTGTGATCGGTACGAACGTCGTTGTAGTGGGCGGGAGCGCGACAGGATGCGAGACGGCCCATTTTATCGCCGCCATGGACACACCCGACTCCGAGACCTTCCTTCACCTGATGTATCACCGTGCCGAGGATCCCGACAGAGCCCTGGACCTCCTCCACCGGCCGGGCCGAAAGGTGACCGTCATCGACCTTGTAGACCGGCTTGCCGGCAACGTGGGACGAACGGCACGGTGGTCGCTCATGAAGTGCCTCAGGCTCATGGGCGTCGAACTCCGTCCCGGCACCAGTCTCCTTGAAATTACCGATGACGCCGTCGTGGTGGAGTCGGAAGGGGGAAGGGAGTCGATTCCCGCCGATACGGTGGTCCTTGCCGTGGGGTCCCGTTCCGAGGACAGGCTTTCCGAGGCTTGCAGAGAGAGGGGAATGCCGGTGCTGGTCATCGGTGATGCCAAATCGCCGCGGAAGATCGGCGACGCCGTGCGTGAGGGATTCGAGGCCGCCCTTGCCCTGTAAAGGGGAGACGCCGGGTGCCTCCTGACAGGGGGATTGATGGTTGCCTAATTCCGAAAAAAGACATACAAGGGGCGGAACACAACGGAAAAGGACGCCATGTCGATTCTCCTGATCAATCCACCTGTGGTGAAGCCGAGCGAACCTCCGGCGGGCATTGCCCAGCTTGCGGGGGCGCTGCGGTTTCACGGCGTTGTCTGCACGGTGCTCGATGCCAACGTGGAGGGACTCCTATACCTTGCGGGAAAGACTCCTGCGACGCGTGATACCTGGACGAAGCGGGCGATCCGCAGCCGATCGGAACACCTTGATGCACTCAGGACCGGGAAGGCCTTTGAAAACATCGACCGGTATAAGCGAGCCGTCGCGGACATAAACAGGGTACTGCAGGTGAATGCGGGCGTTCCCGGCATCCGCCTCGGCCTGGCGAATTACCAGGACAACGGACTGACGCCCCTGCGCAGCGGCGATCTGATCCGGGCCTTTGAATGCCCCGAGCGGAGTCCCTTCTTTTCCTATTTCCGGGAGCGGTTGCCGGCGATACTCGACGCAACGCGCTCCGGGACGGTTGGGGTCTCGCTGAATTATCCCAGCCAGGCATTGACTGCCTTTGCCATGATGGGATACCTGAAAACCATCTGTCCCGGGATTACGATCATTCTCGGTGGTGGTCTCATTACCTCATGGATGAAGAGTCCCGCATGGTCCGATCCCTTCAGGGGAATGGTGGAGGCATGCGTGGCGGCGGCCGGAGAGGGGCCGCTGCTTTCTCTTCTGGGAAAGGAACCGGCCTGCGGGAGATGCGCTCCCGATTACGAAGGGTTTCCTGCTTCCGACTATCTTTCTCCCGGCTTTGTCCTCCCCTATAGTGCCTCCCGCGGCTGCTACTGGCACCGGTGTTCCTTCTGTCCCGAACGGGCCGAGGGAAACGCCTATGAACCGGTTCGGCCGGGGCAGGCAGCGGCGGAGCTCCAGGAGCTTGTGAAAAAAACGGCACCGGTGCTCGTCCACCTGCTGGACAATGCCGTCAGCCCGGCCCTCCTCAGGTCGCTTGTGCAGAATCCTCCCGGTGCCCCCTGGTACGGGTTTGCCCGGATATCCGATGAACTGACGGACCCGGACTTCTGCCGCTCGCTGAAAGAAGCGGGGTGCGTCATGCTCAAGCTCGGTCTTGAATCGGGGAGTCAGAAGGTGCTCGACGCCATGCAGAAGGGGATCGACCTCGGAATGGCCGAAACCGTCCTGGAGAATCTCCGGGGCGTGGGTATTGCCACCTACATCTACCTCCTCTTCGGGACGCCGACGGAAGGGCCTGCGGATGCCCGGCAGACCCTCGATTTTGCGGTCCGTCACCGCGACGGAATCGGCTTTCTCAATCTTGCCATCTTCAACCTTCCCGCCTACGGGCCCGATGCCGAGGCGTACGGTGGCGATCCCTTCTATGAGGGCGATCTGACCCTCTACCGGCAGTTTTCCCATCCAAGGGGATGGGACCGAGGTCAGGTCAGACAGTTTCTGGACAGGGAATTCAAGCGCCACCCGGCGATCGCGGAAATCCTCCGCAGGGACCCCCCGCTCTTTTCTTCCAACCACGCCCCCTTTTTCTCGGGGATCTTTGCCGGGTCTGACGGAGGGCCGTCAGCGCGTTCATGACAGGGCAGGGCTGTTGGTCCACCACGTTATCTTAATGAAATGAATCAGGATGTTGCAGGCCGCATGACAGAGGAACGCCTTCATTGTTCCTTTCCCGTTCCTCTGTATGCCGATGCACGTCGGCGGAGGGTCACTTTTTCCGGTTTTGTGAGACGGCCATGTTGTCCCGGTGGATGATTTCGTCGTAGGGCTTCGATCCGAGGACCTGCTCGATTCTCGATGTCTGCAGCCCCTTGATCTTGTCGATATCCCCGGAACTGTAATTTACCAGTCCCTTTGCAATCATCGATCCGTCGGTGCAGACGCAGGTGACGGGATCACCCACACCGAAGTCACCTTCTATTTTCACGATGCCTGAAGGAAGAAGGCTTTTCCCCTGATTGACAATGGCCTGTTCGGCGCCGCCGTCGACGTAGATCCTGCCCCGTGAACGGAGCGTGAAGGCGATCCAGTACTTTTTGCTCTTCATGTGATGACCCATGGGAAGAAAAAGGGTTCCCGTCTCTTTTCCCTCGAGTATGTCGTGAATGATGCCCCGTGTCTTGCCGTGGGCGATAATGTAAGGAATGCCGAAGGCGGACACCTTCCTGGCGGCGATGACCTTGCTCTTCATTCCACCCATCCCCACGGGGTCGGCCTCCGATGATGCCGCGTCCTCGATTTCGTCCGTTATCTCCCGCACCAGGGGGATGAGTTTCGATGTTTCTTCCTTCGGGTTGCGGTCATAGAGCCCCCTGGTATTGGTGAGGTTTATCAGAAGATTCGCCTCCATGATGTTCGCCATCATGGCTGCCAGGTTGTCGTTGTCGCCGAATCGTATTTCTTCAATGGCCACGGTGTCGTTTTCGTTGATGATGGGGATGACGTTCCATTCCATCAGAACTGAGAGGGTGTTCCTGGTATTGAGGAACCGCTGGCGGTCCGTGAGATCGCTCATGGTGAGCAGAATCTGGGCTACCACCAGATCGTGTCTCCCGAAGGCGTTTGAATAGACCCTCATCAATCTGCCCTGGCCGATTGCGGCGGCTGCCTGTTTCTGGGGCATGCTCTGGAGCCTGGTTTTGAATCCCATGCGCTGCATGCCGGAGGCGATGGCGCCCGAAGACACGAGCACGAACTGATATCCTTTTTTCGAGAAATCGGCGATTTCGTTCACAAGGTCTTCGATGATCTCGAGATCGAGGCCGTCTTTTCCCGTCAGGACACCGCTCCCGATTTTGACCAGAATCCGTTTCGCATCCTTGAGGATTTCTTTCCGTGTGTTTTCCATGGCGCTGCTACAAAACTCCCTGTTCTCTCAGTCGATGAGTGATTTCCCAGACAAGGGCCTTGACTCCCTCACCCGTTACCGCGGAAATCGGAAAAATAATAATACCCTCTTCTTCGAATTTTTTCTTTTCCTTTTCGAGCCGTTCGATAGTATCGGGCAGATCCATTTTATTGACTGCCACGACCTGGGGTTTTTTCATGATGTCGGGACTGAATGAGGAGAGCTCATTGTTGATGGTCTGAAAATCATCCCACCCGCTCGAGGTTTCATCTTTCGAAATGTCGAGTATGTGCACGAGTATCGACGTCCGCTCGATGTGGCGCAGGAACCTGGTGCCCAGTCCCATGCCGAGGTGCGCTCCTTCGATAAGACCGGGGATGTCAGCCATGACGAAGGTTTCGTAGTCGCCGACCTTGACGACGCCGAGGTTTGGCTTCAGCGTCGTGAAGGGGTAGTCGGCAATCTTCGGTTTCGCCGATGATACCCTTGATATCAGCGTTGATTTTCCCACATTGGGAAGGCCGATCACTCCTACATCGGCGAGGAGTTTCAATTCCAGGAATATGGTCCGTTCCACCCCCGGTATGCCGTCCTGTGCATAGCGGGGTGCCTGATTCGTGGCGCTCTTGAAAAAGGCATTTCCCTTTCCTCCCATGCCGCCCCGGGCAACGATACAGACCTGTTCGGATTCAACGAGATCGCCCAGGATTTCAGCCGTATCGGCGTCTCTGATGACTGTCCCCACGGGGACGATGATTTCCACGTCGTCGCCGTTTTTGCCGGTCCGGTTGCCCCCCTCGCCGTGTCCGCCCCGCTTCGCCTTGTGGTGCTGGTTGTACTTGAGGTCGAGAAGTGTCCGGTGGCTGCGCGAGGCCCGGATAATGACGTCGCCGCCTTTACCGCCATCGCCGCCGTCGGGTCCTCCCCTGGGTACGAACTTTTCCCGTCTGAAACTGACGCACCCCTTTCCGCCGTCTCCCGAGTTCACATAAATTTTGGCTTCATCGATAAATTTCATGGCCTGTCATATTCTGTCCGGTCCGGCAGCCCGAATGCTTCGATGGCTGCAGATCCCGTACGCATTCATGTGTATGATGGCTGCTGAATAAAAGACTAAAAAAGGTGTTAGCCATGGGTCATGCAACTAACACCTCTTTACATACATTCGGTTGGTCGGGAATGGTCATGCCCGGTCGTGGGACGGTTCCCTGTCAGGCTGAGTAGACACTGACCTTTTTCCTGGTCTTATCTTTTCGTTCGAATTTGACGACACCGTCGATCTTCGCGAATATCGTATAATCCTTTCCCATTCCTACATTGTTGCCCGGGTGAATCTTGGTGCCGAGCTGGCGCACAATAATGCCGCCTGCCGATATCTCCTGTCCACCGTAAACTTTCACACCCCGCCGCTGGGACTGACTGTCTCTTCCGTTGCGGCTGCTACCCTGACCTTTTTTGTGAGCCATATCTCATTCCTCCGTTACAGGACGATTTCTTTTATTCTCAGGCTTGACAATTTTTGCCTGTGCCCGGTCTTTTTGCTGTATCCTTTTCGGCGTTTCTTCTTGAATACGGTGATCTTGGGTCCCTTCGTCTGAGTGACGAATTCTCCCACAACCTTTGCGCCTTCCACAAGGGGTGTGCCCACCGTTACGCCGTCATCCTTCGAAATGAGGAGGACTTCTTCGAAAGAGATTATATCACCCTTATCCCCTTCAATCTTTTCAAAACTCAGCACATCTCCCTCAGAGACCTTGTACTGTTTACCACCGGTTTTTATCACTGCGTACATTTCGTATCCCCACGAGTAAAATTAGAATCTCCTATTATAGGAAATCGCTATTGTTTGTCAATAAATAAAACGTTGCATCGCTTTGCGCAGGGCGTGCCCTGTCTGTCGTATCGGGTAATTTCATCAGGAAGATACGAGACCCTGCCGCACGGAACAGCAGGCGCTCACATACCGAAAATCGGTGATAAAATCAACAGTTATTTTGGGAAAAGGTAAAAATCTTTTTTGCAGGCTGTGCTCTGTGCCATGAATGTGGTAGATTACCGATACGATGAACGGGCTCTTCGTGCCGGAGGAAAAATCATCAGCCGGAGACACCCCTTGCGCACGGGGGCACCGCGACCGGTCGAGCAGGGTGATTGCGCGGCGCTGCAGGGCGTGGTGTCGTTCAGCAGGATACAGAAAGGTTCATCCATGGCCATTGTCCTCATTATTGCCGGTTTTATCACGGCGCTGCTCGGCATTATCGGCTGTATACTGCCGGTTCTCCCCGGCCCCGCCATCAGCTATCTCTCCCTGATAATGCTTTCCTTCGCAAAGGACTGGGAGCCCTTCAGTGGAAATTTCCTGGTGATTATGGCGATCCTTGCCGTCCTCGTCTCGATACTCGATTATGTCGTTCCCGCCGGCGGCGCCAAAAAATACGGTGCGTCAAAAGCGGGCGTCTGGGGTTCCGTGGCGGGAATGCTGGCCGGGTTTTTTATCCTGCCGCCCTGGG
>CAYTUH010000142.1:3652-6636 GCA_964441165.1 uncultured Syntrophaceae bacterium | reverse complement strand
CCGGAGCTTCACTCCTATGAACACAGGATCGAGCAGACAAGGAAGACAGTGGATCTTGCAAGGGCCGATTTCTATCCCTCGATCAATCTTGTGGGTTCCTATGGGCGCTACGGTGATACACCTCGTGTCAGCGGCAGCGAATACCACGAAGAATACGACTGGAATATTCTGGCGATTGCCGAGTGGAATCTATGGGAGTGGGGGAAAACGAAATACGCCGTTTCCGAACGGCACAGTCGTGAACGTCAGGCGATGAATGCGCTTGGCCGGATACAGGACGGTATTATACTGGAAATTAAAAATGATTATCTTTTTCTCAGAGAAGCTGAAAAACATATCTTTGTCGCGGAGAAGGCCATAGAACAGGCAGAAGAGAATCTGAGAATCAATAACGAACGGTACAACCAGCAAGTTGCCACCTCGACGGATGTCATAGATGCACAGACGCTTCTCACCGGGGCGAAGTCGGATTACTACAATGCATTGAGTGACTATAATATTGCACACAGAAGACTTGAACGATCGATGGGTGTCATAGGCGAAATCGACGATGCCGGGATGCCGGTGGAAGAAACGCCGTAGGTGCCCGTTTATGTTGAGAAACGTTGCTGCTGCCCTACCCAGTCAGCCTGGTATGCCGATAAGGACAGGCCACACTGAACCCGGAATTCGGCACAAGAGCGATTCACCGCTCCCTGTCTGCGGGAGGGACAGAAGCATCAGGCTCGTGAGACTTTTCAAGATAGGCGTAGGCGCTGTGATTGTGGATACTCTCGAGATTTTCCGCTTCAACGCTGTACCAGATGAAATTCTCGATACCGTTCAGCTTTGTCGCCACATTCCGCACCACATCTTCAACAAACATGGGGTTCTCGAAGGCTTGCTCAGTGACGAACTTTTCATCCACCCGTTTTAGAAGTGAAAACACCTCGCTGCTGGCAGAATCCTCGATTATGTCGATAACGTCTTCAATCCAGAAGAATTTCTTGAACCTGAGCCTGAGACGTACGATGCTCCGCTGGTTGTGTGCCCCCATGCTGCTGATCTCCTTCGAGCAGGGGCATACCGTCGTTACCGGTACCGTGACTCCGACGAGAAAGTCGTCATCCACTCCATCCGTGTCCCCGCAGAAGGAACACTGATATTCCATCAGGCTTGTGGCGCCCGAAACAGGGGCGGTTTTCTCGATAAAATAGGGGAAGCTGATTTCAATATGGGCAGATTCGGCCTTGAGCTTCTCCTTCATTTTCTGAAGGAGCCTTTTGAATGTCCGGATGTTGATCTGCCCCCGGTATTCGTTCAGTATCTCGATAAAGCGGCTCATGTGGGTGCCCTTGAAATGATGGGGCAGATTTACGTACATGTTTATGGTTGCATTCACGTGCTGGATGCCGTTTTTCCTGTCGAGTACGATGACGGGGTATTTGATACCCTTGACCCCCACTTTCTGAATATTGATCTTTCGGCTGTCATGCAGGTTCTGGACATCGACCATCATGGTGCGCCTCGATAGACGGCCCGTGCGGAACGGGATTCCCAGACTGCAACACCGGCGACCCGGCAGGCGACGTTACAGGTCTTCTCACTGATCCGGTTAAAGATATGCCGTGCGATATTTTCGGATGTGGGATTCAGATCCCTGAAAGATTCAAGTTCGTTGAGGTATCTGTGATCGAGCTCGTTGAGAACATCATCGGTCCATTGCTTGACGATCCTGAAATCGATGACCACACCGTCCCGATTCAGATCGTCCGACGAAATAGTGACTTCGACATCGAAGTTGTGCCCGTGAAGCTCTTCCCGCCTGCCGTCGATTACAATCGTATGAGCAGCCGAGAAGGACTTTTTTATTGTTATTTCATACATAAGAACAGACTCCTATCGCATGCGGTCCTTTCTGTCAATGAGGGAGATTGCCGTCACGCGTTGATGTGTCGTCGGAGAACTCGATGTGCCGGGTGATGGAAACGGCATCGGGGATGACGAGGTCCGCTCCTGCTTCACCGAGTGCCTCCGCTCCGGAATGTCCCGTCAGAACACCAACGGTAAAAGACCCCGCCTTTTTACCTGCCATGATGTCCATCGGGTGATCTCCCACCATTGCCGTGTGATGAGGGAGAACGCCCATTTGTTCGAAGGCGGTCCTGAGGTGGTCCGGATGTGGCTTGACCCGGGGCGTAAATTCTCTCGAAATGATTGCGTTGAAGGATTCATCTACGCCGGGATAGATGCACCGGACGGCATCGATACAGTTTCGGGTAACGATGCCGGTCTTGACCCCTCTCTGTTTCAAGAGAGAAACCATGTCTTCTATTCCGTCCAGAAGATTTCCCTTTTGGGCGCCTTCCATTTCGATATCATGAATCATTTGCAATGCTTCATCCATGAAACGGCGTCCCTTAAGAGGGTCTTTGACGTCGAGTGCACGAGAGCCTTCATCGACCATTTCAAGGGCAAAAAGATTCTCAAGATTGCCGCAAGGCACCTCATATTGCGACAACAGTGCGATGATCCCCCTGCGCATTTTGACGAAATCAACATTGAGTGTCGCCAGCGTTCCGTCAAAATCAAAAACAACAGCCTTCAGGAATATCTTTCTCAATTATCTACCGTTTCCTTTAGATAGGCTTCTATTCTCCTGATTCCCTCGGCGATATTTTCAAGAGAATTCGCATAGGAAAACCTGATGTATCCCTCACAATTCCTGCCGAAATCAATACCCGGGGTTACGCCCACCTTTGCCTTCTCGAGAATATCGAATGCCGTGGCATAGGAATTGTCCGAGATATGTTTGATATTCCCCAGGATGTAAAATGCCCCGGTAGGTTCGACGGCAATTCCGAGACCGATTTCCTTCAGGCGCCGGATGATGAACTTTCGTCGCTCGTTGAAGATGGTTTTCATGTTCAATACATCATCCCCCGCCTCACGCAGAGCCGCGACATGAGCCTTGGCAGTGCGCTCGGAGACTCATAACAGCCGGC
>CAYTUH010000142.1:0-3642 GCA_964441165.1 uncultured Syntrophaceae bacterium | reverse complement strand
ATTCGCCGAGATGAAAAGGTTCTGCTGGATTTTCTGCATGGGCCGGATATATTCCTGCGGCGCAATGAGGTATCCCAGTCTCCAGCCCGTCATGGCATAGGCTTTTGAAAAACCGTTGAAGACGAAGGCATTGTCGGTGAATTCGAGAATGGAATGCTCCATGTCCTCATAGACAAGACCATGGTAGATTTCATCGGAAATGACAGGAATTCCCAGCGAAGCGATTTCTTCCATTCGTTCCCTGCTCAAGAGATTCCCCGTCGGATTCGAAGGGGAATTGATCATGACACCCTTTGTTTTTTTCGTAATCTTTTTTCTGATTTCCTCCGGTCTGTACTGGAAACCGTCTTCTTCGTAGACATTGATTCTAGTCGGTGTCCCTTCGATAAAGCTGATGAAATTTGGATAACAGGCATAATGGGGGTCGGAAATAATTACCTCGTCACCCTTTTCGAGAAGGGCCGAAAAGAGGAGAAACATGGCCGGTGACGTTCCCGACGTGACGATGACTCTGTCCGGTGAGACGCTGACGCCGTATTTCTCGTAATAGTGTTCGCAGATGGCTTCACGCAGTTCGATGAGCCCGAGACTGTGCGTGTAATGGGTTTCATTGTTTTTCAGTGCACGGAAGCAGGCTTCTTTTATGCATGCCGGCGTGTCGAAGTCCGGTTCGCCCACTTCCATGTGGATGATCTGTTCACCCCTTCGCTCCATCTCCTGTGCTTTCTCAAGGACATCCATTACGATAAAGGGAGGAATGTCCTCTGCCCTCTTTGAAATCATCGCCTTTCCTCCGCCTTCTTACTTAAAAATGCAAAAGCAAGCACACTGCTGTGCTTGCCGGGAGTTATATGAAATAGTCTGAACTTGTTGTACGATACCCGCAGGGTACGGTCTTGTCAAGAAGGAAGATGCCCTTCCACGATCCCCTCTTGTTGAGGGAAGAAACCGGCGGAACGCATTGTCATGTCTTCCGGTTTCCCGTGAGGTAGGTCCTGTTCAGTTTTTTTATTATAATTTTCCGGGGATCGATCCTGGGTGGTTCAATATCAAAAACGACCTTCAGGAATGATATGATGATGTTGAAGGTGGCGCCCCACAGAATTTCATCATTTCCGTCGGTGTCTTTTTGAATGAGGCAGGGCATCGTCCAGTGATTATCCGGCTTGTTCCCATGACTGTCATCGGCCGATTCAACGGTGTAAAAGGCATAATTTTCCTGCTTGAAAAAGGAAGTAAGGGGGATCTCCACGACTTTTTCGACTTCCCAGTTGGGACGGAATTCCCAGGGCCTTTTTACCAGACCGACCACGGGAAAAATTGTCCGTGTAAAGAGAGTAAGGCTGTACGATGGGAGTGCGCCGAGAAAAGAGACATTGAAAGGATTGAGCCTCAGTTCTTCCCATGATTCCCTGAGGGCATTGGCGAGAAAGAGTGCCGTGTAGCGTGCGGTATGACGGTCCCTTTTTGAAAGAAGCCGTCCTGCGTCGTCAGCCATGACGGGCGGCAGCCCGGCGCGGATGAAGTGCCGGATAATGCCATCGACGGAGGGATTCAGCATTCCGCCCGGTGCGCTGAGGTCGCCGCCTTGAGGAACACCGTCTGATCGTTTAATCAACTGGAACACGAAATCAACGTCCTCGTGATTCCGGGGTGATTCTCTGCAAAAAAGAGGAATGAGTACTCCGGCGGCGAGCCACTTTTTGTCGCTAACCCGTTTCCCTCTGATGAATTCGAATTTTTCCCTGTAATCAAGAGGGATTGTCCCGAGTTTTTCAACAATACGGTTCAGGACCTCTGTTTTATGCCTGAAGATTTCGCTGTCCATTACATGTACATCCATTTAAAATAATCTTCGAAAATCGACTTGTATCATGATCGTCTTTCCCAAGGCAAGTGAGGGCGTTTAGAAATTATCATTCCCGCTGCAAATGTCGCGAATCTTTCTCTCGTACCAGCACCCGAAAGGAAAGGGGTCGAGAAAGCCGCAGTGGCCGCCCCGGGGCTGGATGGAGAGCTGCAAATACTTATTCCTTGCCAGTCCGAAGAAATCGGTGACGGGAATCATCGGGTCGTCCATGGCGGTAAAGATCGTCACCGGAATTGACAGGTCCAAAAAGACATCGCCGAGCAGCGTGTACCGCCTGAAGTAATCCCGATAATCCTGAAAGTCCGAATAGCGCCTTATGACAAGATCGGTAAGCTCCATAAGACTTTTTGCGTTCAGTATATCATCGAAATCATAGAGATGAGGGAAGAAGGCCTGTTTTTTCTTCAGTGAGGATTTCCATTTTTTCAAAAAATAATATTTATAGAGAGGAAATCCATTATCGATGGCCCTCGTGGTTTTATATGGATCAAGAAGGGGGCTGATACATATTACATGACGCAGGTTGTCAAGGGGATGTCTCGACTGTTTCAGTGCGATGCGCAGGGCGAAATTCCCCCCCAGTGAAAAACCGACGATAGAGAGCGGCGTTCCTTTGATGTCCGCTGCAATATGTGATACGGCGGACCAGATTTCGTCGATCAGGGCACCGTGAAAAAGACCGCTGTTCAAATGATGGCTTGCGCCATGATCCCTCAGGTTGAGACGAAGGATGTCGAATCCGCCGGCATGGAGGTATCGCCCCGTATGGAGGATATAGGTGGAATCGGCACTTCCCTCCCAGCCGTGCAAGAGAAGAATAGTTCCTTTTTTTGAATCATTGTGCTGCGGTGAATGATATCCGAGAAGGCGGACGCCGTTGCCGCCGTCAACAATGACAGCCCGGGCGGCCTCAGCCATGGGATTTCTGCCGAGGGCACGGATCCTGAGGCTTGCAAAAATGCTTTGCACGTGAGGATTGCGCGCCCATGGTTTTGGATTGAATTGGTCCTTCATCAGCTGGTATAAAACACAAAGCCTCCAATTCTGTCAACAGGGACATGGATATGAACGCAATGGAATCGACATATGCGGGGGGTATGCTGGGAAGCGCCCTCGGCGATGCCGTCGGTGAATGCGCCTTTCGGTTCCCCGATGAGGAATCGCTGGAGAGGCACCTTGAAGGGACGGCACTTCTCACCTACACCGATGATACGGCGATGGCCCTGGGGCTGGCGGAGTGTCTCCTCCAACTGGGAGACATCGATCAGGAGGAACTGGGCCGTATCTTCATGACACATTACGAGCGAGAGCCCTGGAGAGGCTATGGTCCGGGACCCCCCGCCGTCTTTTCCCGTGCCGGATGCGGGGGTATGTCATTCACCGCAGCGGCGCGAATGCTTTTTGACGGAAAGGGTTCCCTTGGAAACGGTGCGGCCATGAGGATCGCGCCACTGGGCCTCTACTTCCGCTACTCGACGATCCTCTACGAAAAAGCCAGGCTTTCGGCGGAAGTGACACACAGCCATCCTGTCGGAATCGATGGGGCCGCGATTCAGGCAATTGCCGTGGCCCAGGTGTCGATCCTCGATCCGCAGGATGAATTTCCGGCATTGAATTTCATCGAGAAGCTCCTTGATTCAGCCCGAACAGACATCATCAGAGAGAAAATGACGGTGCTGAAAAGGCTTGTACTGGAGAGCGCCTCGCCTTCCGAGGCGGCCGGATTTCTTGGAAGAAGTGTGGCCGTTCACGAATCGATGCCCTTTGCCGTA
>CAYTUH010000141.1:3548-6644 GCA_964441165.1 uncultured Syntrophaceae bacterium | reverse complement strand
CTGATACAAGGGGAGAGGAGGGATTCCCATATGGATAAGGGCACCGTTAATGTGTATATGCCGCGGCCTGTGTCTATTCTAAGGAGTTTGCCGCAGATACAGGAGCATCGGCTCTTTCAGTTGAAGCTGGAAGACGGTTCTTCATGGGCGGAGTTCGGTCATCAGCCGGGGCAATTCATCGAGGTTTCCATATTCGGTAAAGGTGAAGCACCTATCAGTATTTCCTCACCGCCGACACGGACCGATACGCTTGAAATATGTGTCCGGCGCACGGGAAAAGTGACGAACAGTCTTTTCGAGATGGCGAAGGGTTCGCGCTTTCATATCCGCGGTCCCTACGGGAGAGGTTTTCCCGTTGAAACGCTGAAGGGCCACAACGTCCTCCTTGTTGCCGGAGGACGCGGTCGCTCCTTTTCTACATCCTCGATCGAAGGGAGGAATTCAGAGACGTTATACTGATGTACGGCACCAACAGCCCCGATAATGTACTCTTCAAATATGAACTGCTGCGTTTCTTCGACAGGGATGACATCAAGTACCTCTACAGTGTCGACCGGGACGACGAGGGCATATGGAAGCAGTATGTGGGCGTCGTCACGGGACTTTTCGATCAGACGGAGCTGACGCCTCACGATACCTGTGCCGTGATGTGCGGACCTCCTGTCATGTACCGCTTTGTTCTGGAGCAGTTGCTGTCGCTCGGGTTTTATAAGGAGAATATCTACGTGTCTCTCGAACGGATGATGAAGTGCGGCATCGGCAAGTGCGGCCATTGTGCGATAGGCGGTAAATACTGTTGCACCGACGGCCCCGTCTTTTCATTAACGGAGATTGAAGACATAAAGGAGGCTGTCTGATCATGACCAGAACCCTATCGGTATGCCCCTTCTGCGGGTGCGGATGTACATTCTATATCGTGACCGACGGCGACCGTGTCGTCGGTGTGGAGCCGAGCCCCGGCAACCCCGTCAACAAGGGAATGCTCTGTGTAAAGGGATGGAACTCCTATGAATTCATCCAGTCTCCCGATCGCCTCACGGTGCCGCTGGTACGAAAAGACGGAGAATTGCAGGAGAGTACCTGGGATGAGGCGCTGGACAGGGTGGCCGAGAGGCTCCTGGAAATCAAATCGACCCACGGCCCCGATTCTCTTGCCTTTCTCGCCTCGGCAAAGGTGACGAATGAAGAGAATTACATCTTCATGAAAATGGCCCGCGCCCTTTTCGGCACCAACAACGTCGATCACTGCGCCCGTCTCTGACACAGCGCCACCGTGGCCGGTCTGGCCGCGGCTTTCGGTTCGGGAGCGATGACCAATTCCATTAACGAAGTCGACGATGCGGAACTCTTCTTCGTGATCGGGACCAACACAACGGCCCAGCATCCCCTTATCGGATCCCGCCTCATCAATGCGAAGGAGCGGGGTGCCACACTGATTCTTGCCGATCCGAGGCACATCCAGCTCGCCGATTTTGCCGACATCCATTTGAGACACAATATCGGGACCGATGTGGCCCTCCTGAACGGCATCATGAACATCATCATTGAAGAAGGTATCTACGACAGGGAATATGTGGAAGGGCGGACGGAGAATTTCGAACAGTTGAAATCCGTGGTAAGCCGTTACTCCCCCCGTGTGGTCGAACAGATAACGGGGGTACATGTGAGGGACCTCGAAGCGGCGGCCCGTGCCTATGCAACGGCAGAAAAGGCGATGATTCTCTATGCCATGGGAATTACCCAGCATACCACCGGAACGGATAATGTGAAAACATGTGCAAACCTTGCCATGCTCACCGGACATGTCGGTAAACCGTCCACCGGGGTCAATCCCCTGCGGGGGCAGAACAACGTGCAGGGTGCCTGTGATATGGGCGGTCTTCCAAATGTATACAGCGGCTATCAGCAGGTTGCCAATGAGGAAGTGAAGAAAAAGTTCGAAGAGGCATGGGGGGTGGACAGCCTGAGCGGTACCGTCGGGTTGACCATTACCGGAATGATCGAAGCGGCGCAGCGCGGCGATCTGAAAGCGCTCTACGTGATGGGAGAAAATCCCATGATGAGCGATCCCGACTCCACCCATGTCGAACTTGCCCTTTCCACCCTCGATTTTCTCGTGGTGCAGGATATCTTCCTTTCGGAAACGGCCCGCATTGCCGATGTCGTGCTTCCCGCCGCCTCATTTGCAGAAAAGACGGGAACATACACGAATACCGAGAGAAAAGTGCAACTGGCGTTCAAGGCCCTCGATCCACCGGGCTCGGCATGGGACGACTGGAAGATCATCTGTGAAGTAAGCAGGCGGGCGGGCTATCCGATGACCTATGACTCTCCCGGCGACATACTTGATGAAATCAACAGGGTGACGCCCTCCTACGGCGGGATTACTTACAGCCGCCTGAAAAGCGGGTATGGCCTGCAATGGCCCTGTCCCAACGAAGAACATCCCGGGACACCCTACCTTCACAAGGAGCGGTTTACCCGGGGGCTCGGATCGTTTCTGCCCTGCGATTTCAAACCGCTGGCCGAGGTTCCCGACAGGGAATACGATTTTCTGCTGACCACGGGACGCATCTACTATCATTTCCATACGGGGACCATGACGCGGCGAATCAGCATCCTCGATCGGGAAGCCCCTGAACCGTATGTTGAAATCAATCCCGGCGACGCGAAACGACTGGGCATACGGAACAATGACACGGTGGAGCTCACGTCCCGGAGGGGTTCGATACAGGCAAAGGCGGAGATTACCGAACGGGTGCCCTCCCGCGTCATCTTTTCGACCTTTCATTTCCATGAGGCCTCGGTAAATCTCCTGACCAATCCCGTTCATGATCCCGTCGCGGGGATACCCGAATATAAGGGGTGTGCCGTCAAAATCAGGAGGTGCGCATGAAATCGATTCAGAGAGAAAATCTTGCCGAACTCTTGAAAGGATGGTCCGAACGCTACAGGGTATTCGCACCCTGCCGAAAGGAACAGGGCGAATGCATCTTCGACCGCTTCGACGGGGACACCTTCACCCTCGATTACCGTAAGCCCCACCTTCCGCCTAAATCGGAATGTCTTCGCCACAGTGAAGTACTCGTCGATGTT
>CAYTUH010000141.1:0-3538 GCA_964441165.1 uncultured Syntrophaceae bacterium | reverse complement strand
GCCAGTCATCTCACTTCATGAACCGCGACATGGGGGATCCCTACTACCGCTCCCGGAACGACGACACCATCACGGTGGTGATGGCCTGCAAGGGGCCGCAGAATGAAACCTGTTTCTGTACCACCACGGGCAGCGGTCCCGTGTCGAATCAGGGCTTCGATCTCCAACTCTATGATCTCGGTGATCGGTTCCTTATCGAGGCGGGGAGTCCGCGAGGAGATCGACTCCTCGAAGAGGATATCTTTGATGCCGTTGACGGGATATGGGCTCAGGGCATGATCCAGACCTTCAGAGATGAGGCGTCCCGGGCAATACCGGTTGTTTCCGCCGTGAGTGAGGCAATGCAGTTACTCCGGAACGAGAATGCCTCCGATGAGGTGTGGGATTATTTCGGGACAAAATGCATTGTCTGCGGTGGCTGCGCCTTTGTATGTCCCACCTGTACCTGCTTCAACGTGAATGACATCGTCAGAGACACGGGGTCCGGTGTGAGGACACGGTCATGGGATGCCTGTCTTTACGGAGGATTTACGAAAGAAGCCTCGGGGCATAATCCGCGGGGAACACAGGCGCTGAGACTGAAGAGACGCCACGAACACAAGCTCCGCTATTACAGTGAAGAGGATGTCCAGGACGGTCTCTGCGGTTGCGTGGGATGCGGGAGGTGTTCCGATTTCTGCCCCGTCGGCATCGGTACCCTTGAAGTGGTGCGTCTGATTACCGGGAATACCCTTTCGCCATAAGTGGAGGACATCATGTCGGAATCAAAAAAGATTCTCATCATTGACGACGATGAAGATTACGGGAATGCACTGAAAATCATACTCGAGAATAACGGCTATGAAGTTGAACACTCGCTCAATATCGTCGACGGTCGTGAGGCCGTCGATCGGTTCGGCCCCGATCTGGTTATCCTCGATGTGATGATGGAAAAGCATACCGACGGATTCGATCTCTGTTGCGAACTGAAACAGGACGAAGAATGCAGGGGGATACCCATCCTCATGGTGACGGCAGTGACCGAAAAAACGGGATTCAAGTTTTCTCCCGAGACGGACGGCGAATACTGCGAGGCCGATGATTATGTCTCCAAACCCGTGCCCGTGGCCGAATTGCTTTCCAGGGTCAATAAACTGATCGGAGACAAATGATGAGTCGCTCGAAGACCATGCCGGGGTTATCTTCCTCACCGCTGGGGTGTTTTACCCCTCCTTTCAGGAAGATGGAAGAGGTGCTCCGTTTAAAAAACAATAAAAATCAACTACATCAATCCTGGCATCAGCCTTGCATTAGCTAATGTCATAAATCATTGATGGAGGAACAATATTATGACGGAAAAAAAGAAGATACTCGTGATCGATGATGACAGGGATTTCTTGATGGCAACCAAACTGATTCTCGAAAAGGGCGGATACGAGGTGTTCCTTGCGGAAGATGGTAAGAGCGGCGTTGAGATGGTCAAGTCCGTTGTGCCTGATTTGACGATTACCGATATGATGATGGAAACATGGGGAGAGGGATTTACCGTCGTGTCGAAGATTCGATCGATGGATGCGGGAAAGGACATGCCCCTCATCGTTCTGAGTGCCGTTGATCTCCAGGGTCCCTATCAGTCCTATGAGCCCTCGGAGGAATTTCCGAAGGTGGACATGGTGCTCCACAAGCCCGTGAAAGCGCAGGATCTCCTCAGGTATACGGAACAGTTACTTCGATAAGTGAGGCTATGGAGAAAAACAGGGAGAAGGGACATATCCTCATCATCGACGATGAGGACTCGATACGGGACGGGTGCCGGCAAGCCCTTGAAAAATCAGGGTATTTCGTGCTGGTGACGGGAGAAGGTCAGGAAGGGATTCGATTAGCCCGGGAGGATCATCCCGATGTCGCCTACGTGGATCTCAAGATGCCGGGAATCTCGGGTATGGACATCATTGACGTCCTCTCCCGGGAGATCCCCGACATAGTCCTCATCGTCATTACGGGATATGCATCCATCGTCTCCGCAGTGGAGTCGATGAAAAAGGGCGCCTATGACTATCTTCCCAAGCCCTTTACGCCCGATCAGCTCAGGGCGGTGACGCAGCGGGCGCTGGAACACAGGAATCTCCGAATAGAGGCACGAAAACTGAAGGATGAAAAGGAACAGATGGAGCGGAACTTTATCACCTTTGTCAGTCATGAAATGCGATCGCCCCTGGTGACGGTTCAGCAGTATATTGAATCGCTCAAGATGATCGCCGAAGATTGTCTCGGTGAAGAGAGCCTGGGAATAATCGAACGGTGCGAAAAGCGCATCCAGAACCTCGAGGACCTGATCGAGCACTGGCTCGATCTCAGCCGCATCGAGAACGGTACGCTGATTCAGAAGAAGGAACCCGTCAATCTCTCCGCACTTATTGAATGGAGCCTTGACGAAATGATGCCGCTCTGCCAACGGCGGGGGCTGTTGCTGGAAAGCCAGGTAAAGGCCGAACTGCCGCTGGTGGTCGGTGATGAGGAAAGCCTGAAACGCGTTTTTATCAATATTATCGGCAATGCCACCAAATATACGCCCTCCGGAGGAACCATATCCGTACGAGCCGAAGCGGATGATCTCTATGTGTCGGTGCATATATCAGACACGGGTTCCGGTATTCCGTCGGAGAAGCTGCCTTTTATCTTCGAACCCTTTTACCGCGGCCGGGGCAAAGAGGACCGGTACAGGGGATCGGGATTGGGGCTGACCTTCTGCAAAAAGATTATGGATGCCCACGAAGGTTTGATTGAGGCCCTTTCCGAAGAGGGGAAAGGGAGCACATTCATACTGCGCTTTGCCCGGTAGCCTTCGTCAGGGAATGGCTCGGGCGTCATGAAAAAAGAAGGGGTGGCAAAGAATGCCACCCCTTTCCGGATACTATCCTGTTCAGTACTCTCTGTTATGCAAATGCGGTGGATGTGGCGATAAGCATCCCGGCGATAAAGATGATCGCGCCGAGGCCCGCGCCTCCTGCCGTTGCAATGAGAGGAGTTACTCCAAGTAAAACAAATCCAAAGGTGAATCGCGCTTCTCTCGAATCCATGATGCCCTCCTGGTTAGGTATCTTTCTTTTTTACGCTGACGGCTGAAATTATCGGGGCCTTGCGGGAGAAGATGTTTTTCATGACTATGCCAAGCACTTCAACCGTGTCCCCGACGGATATTTCGTTGGCGGGCGCCGTAAACATGACAACCCGGATGCCTGCCCTTCCGTCATTGATGTGAAAGTGGGGTCTGTTCAGCCATTTAAAACTGATTTTCCCGACCTTCCCCGATGTTCTGAGAACCGTGCCCGTCATTCCGAGATCGATTTTGTCAATCCGGTAATAGCGAGCCTTGCTGTCGTATTGTACACTCGCCTGCTGGAAGCTGCGTCTGCTCATCCAGGCAAGGGTAAAGGGAATTACTATCAGCATGGCCAGGCCCGGTATGGCGTATAGCAGGAATCGCTGATCTCCGGTGCTGTAATAGTGGAGCGCAACAGCCGCCGCACAGAGAAAAAATGTGATCCAGGCCAGTACT
>CAYTUH010000140.1:0-6649 GCA_964441165.1 uncultured Syntrophaceae bacterium | reverse complement strand
TCGGGCCGTCCATGCCCTCGGCAAGAGGTGCGGGATTCATTGTGAAACCTGTCGTTCCAAGAAAACCGGTTAATGACTTACCACACCGAAAAAGGGAATACAAAGGGGAAATGGTGTGGCGGGTGACCATTCATGAAAAAGGGCGCCCCCCGTTGCGGGAGCGCCCTTTTCGTTACGCCAGTGCAGACCCTGAGGATCTTCGTTATGCTTCGTACATCTTGTCGATTTCTTTGGCGAACTTCTCGTTGACCACCTTTCGTTTCAGTTTCAGCGTCGGGGTGAGCTCACCCGTTTCGATGCTGAATTCGGCGGGAAGAAGTGTGAAGCGCCTGAGCTGTTCCACCCGGGCATAATCCTTCATGAGCACCTTGATCTTGTCATCATAGAATTTCACGATGGCGGGATTCGCCACGAGATCATGATTGTCGGTGAAGGAGATTCCCTGGCCCTTCGCGTAGGTTCCCAGTTCTGCAAAATTGGGAACTATGAGGGCGCTCAGAAATTTCTTCCCTTCACCGATGACGGCGACCTGCTCGACAAAGAGGTCTGCAGCCAGGGTGTTCTCGATATTCTGCGGAGAGATGTTCTTACCGCCGGCGGTGACGATCAGGTCTTTCTTTCTGTCGGTAATGTGGAGGCATCCCTTTTCGTCGATAAAGCCGATGTCGCCGGTCATGAACCATCCGTCATCGGTAAAGACGGCCTTCGTTTCTTCCGGTTTGTTGTAGTACCCTTTCATGACCTGGGGACCCTTTATGAGAATTTCTCCATCTTCGGCGATTTTAATCTCCGTTCTGGGGAATGCAGGGCCCACGGAACCGAAGGCGAAAACTTCGAAGGTGTTGGCGTTCGTCACCGGTGTGGTTTCGGTCAGGCCGTAACCGTTGTGTACATTGATGCCGATGCCGTTGAAGAACCGGTCTATCTCGGTGGCGATGGCGCCGCCGCCGCTGATGAAGATACTGATCCTGTCCATTCCCAGGGCTTCACGCATTTTTGAAAACACAAGCTTTTCTGCGATATTGTACTGAATGTTGAGGAAGAAGGGCGTGGGTTTTCGCTGTACGCGGAAATCGACGGCCCTGTCGGCAACACCCGTTGCCCAGTCAAAGAGTTTCTTTTTGGTCGGAGGGGCCTTTTCAACCTTTGAAAGCAGGCCGGAGTGTATCTTCTCAAAGAGACGGGGCACGCTGACGACCAGTGTCGGCCGTGACGCCAGCAGGTCCTGAAGAATCGTCTGAAAACTCTCGGCGAGGTAATTTACGGCCCCGATGTCGTACATGAGGTAGACGCTGACCGTTCTGCCCAGGGAGTGACTCCAGGGAAGGAATGAAAGGGCGACGTCATCATGTCCGATAATGGGGTGACTTCCATAGCACTGTTTGATGTTGGCGACGAAGTTGTTGTGGGTCAGCATGACCCCCTTCGGAGGGCCGGTGGTGCCGGAGGTGTAAATGAGAGTCGCCAGATCCTCCGGAGCGATACTGTGCATCCGCTTGTCGAAGAGCTCCCGGTTCCCGTCCTTTTGTCCCATCTCCATGACCTGGGCGAGGCTTATAATGTCGGGGTCGTTCGTTGCAATCGGTTCGAAGGTGATGATTTTTTCAAGCCCCTGTACCTTGTCACGAACATCCAGTATCCGTTTCAGGTGGTCCTCATCGGATACAAAGAGGACTTTCGAACCGGAATCGTTGATGATGTACGATGCCTCTTCACCGGAGTTGGTCGCATAAATCGGTGCGTCGGACGCCGCAATGGACAACACGGCCATATCCGCGACAAGCCATTCCCAGCAGTTCTCGGAAAAGATGGCAACCATGTCGTTCTGCTGAACGCCCAGAGAGATGAGTCCGAGGCCCAGATCAACGACCCGTTTCTGCATTTCATCCCAGGTGATATCGCTGAACGTACCGTTCTCCTTGAAACGGACACAGGTTTCATGTCTGTACTGCTCCGCCCTGTTGTGAAAAATGCCAGCGATAGATTTTTCAGAATACTCCATGTACAACCTCCCTTCTTTTTAAGTTACTGATATTTTTTAAACCCCGTTGGGCTTAATGGTATTCCCGCATGCGGTAAGGATGATTGTATGCAGATTCATCGTATGCAGATTCATCGTATGTTACTTCTTTTACAAGTAAGGCCCTCCGATAGTTCTCAAATGACGAAGCAACCATAACCCTGTGGATTGCTCGATCTGTCTTCGATTATGAAGGCATGGTGGTAAATACTCCCCTCGGATCCACTTCGATGCGCAGGAGATTCAGGATATCCTCCGGTATCATCGGCGATTCCGGGATGTCTCCCTCCGGTTTCAACAGTTCAAAGCCCGTTGTCTGTTGTGCCTTGTCGAAGGGTATCCCGGGGCTAAGTGATTTGACCCGCATTCGTTTTGAAACAGGTTCGAAGTCGTAAATTCCCCACTGACTCATCACCGCCACCGGTCCCTTTCCGAGGAGGCCCGCTTCCTGTCTTGAGCTCCCGCCGGTCAAATGGCCGACGGAGGTGATAAAATCGACGCGTTCCGGAAAGCGTTCCGGTGTCTGAAGTCCCACGAGCACCATGTTCTCCGTGAGCGAGGAGAGATCGTTGTTCCCTCCGGATCCGGTAAGCCGGGCCTTGGGGGCCAAAAGGCTGTCGCCGATATGGTGGGTGTTTACGTTTCCGTACATATCCACCTGGGCAAAGCCGAGAAAGGCGATGTCGACATAACCGTTGTAGGATTGACCGAAGGAATATGCCATCTCCATGAGCACAGCTGATTTTCGCCACGTCAGGGGGCAGCCCACCGACCAGGGCATGTCGCCCGGAATGGGGTCCTGTCCGCCCGATTCGTAGACTATCGTGATGTTGGGGGCATGGCTCTTACGCGCAAGAATGGCCGCTACCATGGGGAGTCCTGTTCCGACATAGACGACGGAATTGTCCTCTATCTGTAAAGAAATCATATATGCAAGCATCTCCAGAAGATTTGCCGGTGTATCGGATTTCATTATGCTGTACCTCCTCAATCCTTTGTTTAGTAGTAGATTCCCGGATCGTTATCGACTTGATATTCCTGGTAGGAGAAATCGATGTCTTCGTTATCGTTTTCAGCCGCCAAGGTCTGTCGCCGCGATTCAGCTACCCATTTCGCGCCGCCGAGCTTTTCCACGAATTCAAACTGATCCTTGGTGTCCATGACCCATTCGTTGATGTGTGCGATAAAATTTTCTTCCTTGGGGCTTGCGTAGCGGAGTGTCTTTTCCCACCACTGCCGAGACCAGTAATAATAACCCGGCATGTTTCCGGGGACGGCGCCGAAGGGGAGTTCCACCACCGCGTCGGCATAGATGAAGGGTATGACGATACCCTTCTTGCCATTGCCTTGCCGGAGCGCGGCTTCGGGAACGATTTCCTCGGCCGTGATGATCAGTCTTTTTGCCGCCGCCGCGAGTGCCGCGTCGTTCACCACGGGCCCGTAGATAAAGGCATTGCCGTATTTGTCGGCCACCTGCGCGTGTATCACCGCGACGTCGGGATAGATGGCGGGAATGAACAGTACCGGATCGGATTCGTTCTTCAGAGGATTCTGCATGACCCTGACATAGGGGTTGTATTTTACGATGTCGGAACCGAGCATCTGTTTGCTGAAAAGGCCGGGGGCACCCAGTTGGGCGGCCTTGAGGCCCAGTGCGACACCTCCGTGGCTCCATTCCGAAAGAATCTTGACCTTGCCTTCCTTCAACTGCCTTCCATAGTTGCGGTCCGTTCCCCGCATTTCCGCACCGATATAGGAATTATGTGAGTATGCGACCGTTCCGTAATTGATCATGTAGCTCTGATTTGTATTCGGTGCGCCGATGGCCTGAAGATCCTTTTTGCCCTGACGCATCATCTCGAAATAAGCCTGATGAGGCGTACGTACATAGGCAAAGCCCGCATCGCTCAACACATCACCGTCATGGACGTATTCCGCGATGGCCTCCTTTAACGATACTCTCTTGTCAATCTTGCTGCGTTGTTTTTTCAGGTGGGTGGTTCTTGCCGCTTCAAAATCTACCAAGCTATCCAGGATGGAAGTATCCTCGATTTCGAGATTCTTAAGGGCTTCCTCGTTGTAGTTGAAAGTTCCCATAGACGTCTCCTTCTTGTTTTATAGACCTAAGACAATGATACTATTGTCAATTAAAAGCAATTGCCTGAATCCGGTACGTTTTTGCAAAAACCCACTTACCCTTCGCAAAAAAAGTGCCATAACGGAAAGAAAGGAAAAATGAACGCAGTTCAGTAAATATAATTAAATAATATCAATATATTGCATGCGTCTTTTTTTAAGGTATTTTGCAGGATGATGGTGGGATGGTGAGGGTGCCGTCAATTTCAGCGCAAATCGGGGCAATGTAGTGCGCAATGCGCACTATTGTTGCGGGCGATATGGTTCTTCCCTTGGATATTAAATAAAAAGGTCGTACCTGTTCACAATTAGAACAGTACGTTTGGAAATCGCACGGCGTTACCGGTTTCCGCTTCCGGTGTGACCTGTCTCAAGCCGGGTTGGATTTTACTACATAACCTCATGCTGACTCATTTCCACGGCCTTGTCGATTTCCGCCTTCAGCTTCGGCGGGAGACCGGGGATGTCGACGCTCAAAAAGCCTCTCACGATGGTCGCCGTCGCCTCTTCCTCGGTCAGCCCTCGTGACATGAGGTACATGATTTCTTCCTGGTCAATCTTGCCCACGGCTGCCGCATGAGACATTTCGACGCCATCCACCTTGCCCGTCAGCTCGGGAATCGCGTGCATGTTGCCGCCGTTGAGGATCAGACCGTGGCATTCAAGGTGACCCTTTACGCCCGGGACCTCCCCCACAAGATCGCCCCGTGCCGTGATATTTCCACCGTTGGTGATGGCTCGGGAGACGATTTCGGCACGTGTGTTTTCGGCATTGAGCAAGACACGGCCGCCGATGTCGAGATCGGAACCGGGACTTCCCACCAGGAGACTGTAGAAGCGCGCCACGGCGCCTGCCCCCTTCAGGTTGGTGGTCGGATACATCTGTATCGATTTAATCGGTTTCATGCTGACATAATTACTGAGAAAAAGACCCCCTTCCTCAACCTCGGTTACTGATCGTGGGCGGACGGCCATGTCCTGTGCCCAGTGGTGGATCATGGTGAAGCTGAGTTTGGCATTCTTTTTCACGAAAATTTCCGAGATGCCGATATGCAGGCCCGTGCTGACGTGATTTGCCGCGACACATCCTGAAATAACGTGAATTTCCGAACCTTCCTCGGCGATGACGATATTATGGATGTTCTGTGTCGATCCTTCCTGGTGAAGGTAGAGGCATGTCTGGACCGGGAAGGTGATCTTGCTTCCCGGGAGGGCTCGTATGACGTATCCGTCCTGGAGGTCGGTATGGGCCCGGGCCGTGTACTTGTCCATGTCAACCGGCACCAGCGTGCCGTAATATTCCCTGACCCATTCAAGGCTTTCGAGGGCCTCCCGTATCGGATAGATCTCCAGGCCGTCTTCATGAGAGAAGGAATAGATGGCAGATGCGTCTTTCTGGATAAAGGTTCCCGCTTTGTCCGTTTCATTTGCATCGACACCGGCGCGGAGCAATTGATCCTTGTCCGCATCGGACAGTGTTTCGAGTTTTTCTATCGTCTCGTGACGCGGTGCCTTCTGAGAATAGGCATCAATATCAATATCGGGGCCGATGGCCGCTTTTTTCTCCCGTGCCTGTGCCGCCTTTGAATCTAAATCGCGCATCGTATACACTCCTCGTATCCCTCTTCCTTTATCTGTTTGAATATCGCCGTGGGATTGCTTTTACAGGCAAGCACGCCGTTATAAAGGACCTGGCCCTTATCGGCCGTCACATAGTCGAGAATGAAGCCCGTATGGGTGATGATCAGTCCCATTTTTGTCCGTTCCCTGATTGCTTCTTTTTTCGATTTGTCCTGGCTTGGGTGAATGTTCCGCTGAAGCAGGCGGCTTATGGTGTTTCCGATCAGGGAGATGTTTTCCAGGTCGACGCCCGATTCGGGTTCATCGAAGAGGAGAAGATCGGGGTCCTGGGCCATCAACTGGAGGAGTTCCGACCGTTTGATCTCACCACCTGAGAATCCCACGTTTATATCGCGATCGAGAAAATCACCGAAATTCATCTGGGCCGCCAGTGTGGCGGTATCGACGCCGTTCCGGCTGCATATGTCAACCATCTGCCGTGTTTTCAGGCCCTGGATGCTGGGTGGACGCTGATAGGACATCCCTATGCCCAGTTCGGCCCTCTCGTTGATGGACATATGGGTGATGTCCTCGCCTTTGAAAAAGATTTTCCCCCAGGTGACCTTGTACTGGGGATAGCCCATAATGGTCATCAGGAGTGATGTCTTCCCCGATCCGTTGGGACCGAAGAGAATGTGTGTCTGCCCCGGCCTGATCTCCAGATCGATATGCGTGAGGATTTCCCTGTCGCCCAGCTTTACCTTCAAATCTTCTATTATCAACATGTTCTTTCCCTTGTCGTCATAAAATTAAAAAAGCACTTTTCCTGTCTTTCCGCTAAAAAGTCAAGCAGTTTTCGGTGTGTCCTTTCCCTATAGTATCCATAAAATCTCAAATAGCAAGGTCTTCCTGCGGGATAATTCTTGCCTTTTG
>CAYTUH010000139.1:3332-6720 GCA_964441165.1 uncultured Syntrophaceae bacterium | reverse complement strand
GCACTTTAGTAGTCGTAGTCATCCATGTCGGGAGGCATTCCTCCGCCCGGCATGGCATTCCCATTTTTCTTTTTCGGCTTTTCCGCCACCATGGCTTCCGTCGTAAGAAGAAGCGACGAAACCGACGCGGCGTTCTGGAGGGCGAACCGGACCACCTTCGTGGGATCGATGATACCCGCCTTCACCATGTCCACATATTCCCCCTTGTCGGCATCGAAACCGGAATTTCCCTTGAGGGTCTTTACCTTCTCAACGGCAATGGAGCCTTCGTACCCCGCGTTATTGGCGATCTGCCGAAGGGGTTCTTCAAGGGCCCGTTTCACGATGCTCAGCCCGTGCATCTCCTCTTCCGGAAGCTTGGCCTTGTCCAGCGCGGGAATGGCCCGAAGCAGCGCAACGCCGCCGCCGGGGACGATCCCCTCTTCAACAGCCGCCCGGGTGGCGTTCAGTGAATCCTCGACACGGGCCTTTTTCTCTTTCATTTCGATCTCCGTGGCCGCACCGACTTTGATGACCGCCACACCGCCCACCAGCTTGGCCAGGCGTTCCTGCAGCTTTTCCCGGTCATAGTCCGAGGTGGTTTCCTCAATCTGAGCCCGTATCTGCTTCACGCGGCCCGCAATCGCGTCGCGGGTGCCGCCGCCGTCGACGATCGTCGTGTTGTCCTTGTCAATGGCCACACGCTTGCAGGTACCAAGATCGGCAATGGTGGCACTTTCCAGCTTATTGCCGAGTTCTTCCGATATGACGGTCCCACCTGTCAGGACCGCGATATCCTGAAGCATCGCCTTTCTGCGGTCGCCGAATCCGGGTGCTTTCACGGCGGCACACTTAAGCGTTCCCCGAAGCCTGTTCACCACCAGCGTGGCCAGGGCCTCGCCCTCCACATCTTCGGCAATAATCAGGAGCGGCCTCCCCATCTTGGCAATCTGCTCGAGAAGGGGGACCATGTCTTTCATCATGGTTATCTTTTTTTCATGGATCAGGATGTAGGGATCATCGAGACCGGCTTCCATCTTCTGGGCATTCGTGACGAAATAGGGTGAAATATACCCGCGATCGAACTGCATTCCCTCCACAAACTCAAGGGCCGTTTCCATTGATTTGGCTTCTTCGACGGTAATGACGCCCTCCTTGCCCACCTTTTCCATGGCCTCGGAAATAATATCGCCGATGGTCGTATCGCTGTTGGCGGAAATGGTACCGACCTGTGCAACCTCTTTCCTGTTCCTGATCGGGGTGGACATTTTCTCCAATTCCCCGACAACAACTTCCACGCCCCTTTCGATACCCCGTTTCAGTCCCATGGGATTGACACCGGCCACCACGAGCTTGACACCCTCATGATAGATGGCCTGCGCCAGAATCGTGGCCGTCGTCGTACCGTCACCGGCCATGTCCGATGTTTTGGATGCCACTTCCCGCACCATCTGGGCACCCATGTTTTCAAACCTGTTTTCCAGTTCTATTTCCTTGGCAACGGTCACACCGTCCTTGGTAATAACGGGGGAACCCCAGGATCTTTCAAGGACCACATTCCGTCCTTTCGGCCCCAGGGTAACCTTCACGGCATTTGCAAGGGCGTCCACGCCGCGGGAAATTCTTTCACGGGCTTCCACGTCATACTTGATGATTTTTGCAACCATCCTCGTCCCTCCTTTGCTACTCGACGACGCAGAGGATGTCGTCCTCTTTCATCATCAGATGTTCCACGCCGTCGATTTTGATTTCCGTACCGGCATATTTCCCGAAGAGAACCGTGTCCCCCACCTTCACGTCCAGGGTCATGCGATTCCCATCCTTATCGAACCCGCCTTCCCCTGCGGCGACAATCTTCCCTTCCCGGGGCTTTTCCTTCGCCGAGTCGGGAATGATGAGACCGCCCGCCGTTTTCTCCTCCTCACTGACTCGCAAAACCAGAACACGATCATGTAACGGTTTCACTTTCATGTACAGTACCTCCTCAGATTAAAAATATGATTTCAGGGCAGGGCCTCCGCCCTGTCCTCTTGCACACATTTTTTCCGCCCGCCCTACCGCATGGCATAAAATTGTAGAATTGAAAATGCTCCCCGGGGATGATTCAAAGTCTGGATACGAAAATAAAAGAAACCTGCCACATTTTACTGCATACTCCCCTTATCTTCAGATGAAATGTCCACCTGTAACATAATCACGGCAGAGGCAATGTCAATACGGACGGCACGATTTTTTGACAGGAACAGGTTCTTTTTCAAGTATTTGATCATGTTTTTGGGGCACCTCCCGTTCTCCGGGGCAAGGATAGCCGTACCACGGCAACAACGCTTTTGAAATTGAGGAAAAGAACCGGAAACATGTCATGACTCGATCCACCGGGTTACCGCCGATCCCTGCCCGACATGCGGGCGGACGTCAGACATCGGGAGAGAGAGAATGCTCTTCATTCTGCCCTTTTTTATGGACTTTGTCTCCAATATCTGCAAATTTTGATATTCTTCGGAAAGGTGAGGAACATGGTAATTGTGGCGTGTCAGAACGCACATATCCCCCGCACCCTGCGTGCGGTCCTTGCTCTTCTTTGTTTGATACAGGGCATCTGCCTCTTCGGTGTCCCTTCCCACCTTTCGGCGTCGGAGGAATCCCGTCCCAAGGTGGGGCTGGTCCTGAGCGGCGGCGGAGCGCGGGGCGCGGCCCACGTGGGAGTGCTCAAGGTCCTGGAAGAAATGCGGATCCCCGTCGACTGCATCGCCGGGACCAGCATGGGAGCGATTGCCGGCGGCCTCTATGCGATGGGCCTTTCGGCGGAAGACCTCGAAGCCATCGTCGAGAGGATCGACTGGGATGATGCCCTCCGGGACGAATCGACGCGGGAGAAACTCCCCTTTCGAAGAAAGGAAGTGGACCGGGACTTTCTCGTCAAGGCAAGCCCCGGTTTCCGTGACGGGGCGTTCGTTTTCCCCCCCGGCGTCATCCAGGGCCAGCGGCTCAACCTCATTCTCAAGAGCCTTACCCTGCCCGTTATCGGCATCCATGATTTTGACGAGCTTTCCATTCCCTACCGGGCCGTGGCCACCGACATCGGCACCGGCAGGGCCGTGATACTGGAATCAGGCGATCTCGCCACGGCGATGCGGGCCAGCATGTCCGTCCCCGGTGTATTCGCCCCTGTCATAATCGACGGGGATCTCCTCGTCGACGGCGGCGTCTCGAACAACCTCCCCATCGACGTGGTCAGATCCATGGGGGCCGAGGTGCTCATCGTCGTCGATATCAGCACGCCCCTGATGCCCGGAAGCCGGATACAATCGGCCATCGATATCCCGGAACAGAGCACGACGATACTGACCCGACTCAACACGGAAGCCCAGATCAGAACATTGACGGGGGACGACATCTTCATTCAGCC
>CAYTUH010000139.1:2576-3322 GCA_964441165.1 uncultured Syntrophaceae bacterium | reverse complement strand
GACAGGACGGAAGAGGCAATGCGGATCGGCGAAGCCACCGCACGAACTCACCGCACCGACCTGGAGAAGCTTTCTTTGCTCGAAGACGAATATAATGCCTACCTCACCGCCCGCATCCGCTATGCACAAAAGCCGGTCACCGTCGATTATGTCCAGGTGCTGAACAACGCTCGCCTCTCCGACGCAGCAATAGAAGAACGCATCCGGACAACGCTCGGAAAAGACCTTGACCTTGCCGAACTCAACGAGGACATCGAATCGATTTACGGCATCGACATCTTCGAACGGGTGGACTATTCAATCGCCACGCGAGACAGAAAGAAGGGACGGATCATCAAGGCCGACCGAACGCCATGGGGCCCCCGTCAAGGCCGCCTCGGGCTGCGGCGCAGGACCTCATCGGGTATGTAGAGGAGCGCTCCATATTCAAGGGCGGGACCAATCCCCGGATCTTTTCGGAATTCTACCAACCCTTTGGCCGGGGGTTGCGGTATTTCATCCGCCCCAGCGTCGAATTCAGAAAACGGAACGTAAATGAATATATCGATGGGGACTGGACATCACAGTACCGGCTCACCACATTCAAGGTTGGTCTCGAGGGCGGGCGTGAACTGGGCACCTGGGGCCGTCTGGGCGGCGGCATCGACCACATCACGGGAAATGCCGGGCTGCGCATCGGAGACCCCTCTCTGGAGGATTACAGCTTCAACAGCGGCGAAGTCTACCTCTTCTTCGCCTACGATACC
>CAYTUH010000139.1:0-2566 GCA_964441165.1 uncultured Syntrophaceae bacterium | reverse complement strand
CAGCCCCAGACTGAGGGAGAAGCTCTCAGAAAGGCTTCTTCCCCCACAAGGGTGCGGAATCGGAGATACGGTTCTCCCTGCTCCGCGAGGAACTGGGAAGCGATGACAATCTTGAAACGTTCTCCCTGCAATGGCTGGCGGCACGGGCCCTCGACAGGAATTCCCTCGTCCTGTCGCTGAACATGGCCACCTCCTTCGCCAGTGACCTGCCGCCGGAAAATCGTTTCCCGCTGGGCGGCTTCCTGAATCTTTCGGGATATAATATGAATGAACTCTACGGCAGGTACCTGGGCCTGGCAAAAGTGATGTACCTCAGGGAACTGGCCGATTTTGCAAAGCAGACGGCCTACCTGGGATGTTCCTTCGAGGCGGGCAACGTCTGGGACGAAAGCGGCGAGATCACCATGGGCTCCCTCATAAAGGGGGGGAGTATCTTTCTCGGATTCGATTCCTATGTGGGGCCGATCTACCTCGCCACGGGATTCGCCGAAGGGGGAAGGACGGCGGTCTATCTCTTCGTGGGGGCGCCCTTTTATTAAGGTCCACAGGGGAGCCCTTCCCCGCCTTTGTGCAGGGGTCCGCAGGGAAAGACCTCTGTTTTTTTGGAAGAGAACCAGTATGAGCAGACTGAAGAAAAGCATTATCTACATCGGTACCGTCACGGGGATCATCCTTGTCCTGATCCTTCTCCTGATCACGCTATCCATATTCACACTCAAGACCGATTACGGGCAGCGCTTTATCCAAGAGCGCATCAACGGGCTGATTCCCGGCACCCTTCACTGGGAAGGCCTTCAGTTCTCACTCGTCAGGGGAGATATTGAGATTCGGAAAGGGACGATCACTGACTCCGAGGGCAGTGAAATCGTCGGATTCGACCGCCTCTCCATCGGGTTTCTCTGGGACACCCTGCCCCGGCACAGCCTCACCATCAGGATGCTCATGCTTCAGAAACCCCGCATCGATCTTCGGGTCGCCGGCGACGGAAGACTGAATCTCCTGGGCGCCTTCGTCCCGGAAGGAAAGTCCGACGAAGTGTCGCCGGATCGTCCCGCCGGGAACACCGCGGAGGGCATCCCCTTCAACATCGTCGTGCAGGAACTCGCCATCCGGGAGGGCTCCTTTTTCTACGCCATGGAGTCTCCCGGGATCACGACGGTCCTGGAACAGTTTGATCTTACCGCCGCCGCGAACCTGCTGGAAGAATCGGTGCGCCTGAGCCTCAGGACGGGCAAGGGGCACATCGAGGCTCCCTCCATCAAGACCGATATCGACCATCTGCATTGTGACGTGGAGATGCATGAGGGCCTGGGAACCATCAGGACCTTTCAGGGAGCCATCGCCACGGGAACCTTCGATCTGACGGGAGAAATGGACTTCCGCACCGCCTTTCCACAGGGTTTCTTCCATTCTCAACCCGACCCCGACGCACTTGTCTACAGGATCTCCTTCGCCGAAAAGGATATCCGCATCGAGAAACTGCTGAAGGATGCCCCGGTCCGGGGAATCGTGACGTCATCGCTCGCACTGGAAGGCAGAGGCGTCAGTCCGCAAAGGCTTTCGGCCCGTCTTGATGGGGACATTACGGCGCAACGGATTGTAGCGGGCGACGGTCATCAGCCCCTCGACGCCCGTGTATCCCTGAAGACCGCACTGAAGGATGGTACGGCCACCCTGGAACAGCTGGAAGGTGCGGTGGGCGGCATCACCGTAAAGGCACAGGGACGGGCCGACTATCCCTCCCAGGAGGTTTCCGCCAATCTGACCCTGAAGGCACCGGATCTTTCAGGCGCGCTCGCACCCTTCGGGGTGAAGGACCTCGCCGGAGAGGCATCGGTGACGGCCCGCCTCGAGGGCACCCTTCAGGAGCCCCGTCTTGCCTGCACCATCGGGGGAAGCCGCCTTCTTCTCGGCGGGTTCAGGCTCGACGATCTGCGGATACAGGCGGCTCTGGATCGCTCGGGAATCCTGAACATCGACGAGTGCACAATCCGGAGCGCACATTCGAAAATGCGGGCCTCCGGAAAGGTTCATCTTCTCGATGAAGGGGCCTTCAGCAGGAATCCCTCCTTTCAGTTCGATATTGAAAGCGACGCCATCCGCCTGGAGGACTTTAACGACAGAGCGGAGGGCATGCTATCGCTCCGGGGCCGTTGCGCGGGTTCCCTCGAGCAGCCCCTGCTGGATCTCGATGCCCGGGGCGCGAATCTCCGCTTCGCTGCTTTTCTCATTGGCGACGTGCGGACACAGGCATCCCTTGACGAAGAGGGAATGCTGCGGGTTGACGAACTGGCTCTGCGCAACGGAAAATCTACCCTGACGGCCTCGGCCTCGGCCCGGATCCTCGACAAAACCCGCTTCCTCACAAACCCTGCCTTTCAACTCGACTTTGAGAGCCCCGCCCTCTTCCTGGAGGACTTTACCGAACTGGCACGGGGCAGTATATTCCTGAGCGGCCATTGCGAAGGAACGCCGACGGAACCCCGTGGGACGGTCACTCTCAGGGCGTCCCGCCTTGATCCGGGTGTTCAGCGGATAGAAGAACTGACACTTCGGGGCCGTCTCG